>NZ_QUEN01000008.1:0-136954 GCF_003478175.1 Faecalibacterium sp. OF03-6AC
GGAAACGGCATCTGACCGTGAGGTATATGCGCCGCAGCTGCATTGCAGCTGCGGCGGCAAAAGCGGAAGAGTCCTCTCCCGGAACTATTCAGGTTTTCAGGATCTTCGCAGGGTCAGCCAGACTGCAGCAGCCAGCATGGGCAGCATTCCGATCAGGCCAATGGGTGCCGGGCCCAATACATTGTAATAGCTGTCTGCCGGGTTCGTCAAAACCACAAACAGCGCTGCCACCGCATTGAATGCGCCGTGTGCGATGGACGGAACCCAGATGCACCCGGTCTTTTCATAGAGCCAGTCCAACAGGGTATTGAGCGCAAAACAGACTATGCACCACACGAAAAGGCCCAGCACTGGCGCACCCAAGTAGTTGGTGCCGTATTCGTAGCCCACCAGCAGCATCAGCGGCCAGTGCCAGACACCCCAGATCACGCCGCCCAGCAGGCGGCCGTTGAGCAGGCCGAGCCGCTCCTTCAGGTGAGGCATCATATACCCGCGCCAGCCGGCTTCCTCGCCCAAAGCTGCGAACATATTGATGACCGGAGCCAGCGTGACCGCGAACAGACCTGTTTCCAGCATGTAGCTGAGGTTGGATACGCCCAGCTCCCTGCGCAGGGTCTGAGCGTCCATCTCGCCGCCGTAGGCCGCTGCCAGCCAGCTGCCGGAGAGGTCCAGTCGATGCGGGAACACCGCAAAATAGAGCACTGCGGCCAGCACCGTGAATACCGCCGGGCCGAACCACGCCGCCAGCCAGTAGCGCCGCTTGCCCTGCACCTTCCAGCCGATGCCGGTGGGCTGGCGCAGAAAGACCTTTTGCACCAGCAGCACCGCCAGAAGCGGGCAGAGCATGGTGGCGACCAGCGCCAACTGATACAGCACGGCATTCTGCTTTTGCAGCAGCGCCATGCAGCCGCCGACCTGACACAGCCATGCCAGACCAAATGCTAACAGGAAATAAAGGCCGAAGCCCTGCTTTTCTTTTGTGGTCATACGAACTTCACCGCCGTTCCATAAGCAATGACCTCTGCCGCGCCCTGCATGACGCTGGCGGAAGCGTAGCGCATCCCTACAACTGCATCCGCTCCAAGGGCCTCTGCATCCTTGACCATGCGTCCTGTGGCGATCTGCCGGGCTTCGGTGAGCATATCCGCGTAATCGGTCACTTCACCGCCCACCAGCGTGCGGAACCCCGCCATCAGATCGTGGCCCAGATTGCGGCTCTGCACCGTGCTGCCGCGCACCACGCCCAGCGCTTCCAGCTTTTTGCCGGGCACTTCGTTAATAGTTACGATAAGCATCTTCTTCTCCCTTTCCGATCTCTTCAATGCGTTCCAGCAGCACCTTCAGCGTGCCCACGATGCACCCCACCGGGATGCCGAACAATACGATGAGCAGCGGCAGCGGCGGCGCTTCCTGCGGGTCGCTGTAAAAGGCCCACGCCATCGTTGCGATCACAAAAGCCATCAGCGCCACAAAAAGGGCAGCGCCGATACAGGCACCGCGGATGCGCTCGCCTTTTCGGTCTGTGCGTTCAATGTTCACAAAGGTCACTCCCTGTTCCTCCCGTGCAGCAAGGCGCGCAAGCGTCTGCTCCACATCCAGTTCTTCAAGGTTTCCGGAAGCCTTTTCCAATACGGTACAGAAGCCGATGGCTTCGTCCAGATCCTTGCGGCGGGTGCTCAGACGTTCCAGCTGCTGGGCCATTCCCTCGGCCAGCGTCTTCTGCCCTTCCAGCATTTCCCGGATCTCGGCCAGCGGCACATCCAGCTTGCGCAGCAGCTTGATGCGGCGCAGGCGTTCCACGTCCGCCTGCGAGTAGCTGCGGTAGCCGTTGCCCGGCTCGCGGCTGGGGGTAATGAGCCCCTCCTCCTCGTAAAAGCGGATGTTCTTTTTGGTCACGCCCACAGCGGCTTCCACTTCGTTGATCTTCATGGTTCCGGTGCCTCCTTACGTGCCTATGTTACACCTTCCAGAAAGGGGAAGGTCAATAGATTTTAATAGAAAAGTGAGACTCCCCCAGTCTGCTTCGCAGACAGCCCCCTCGGAGATGGGGCCTTTGGCAAAACATAAAACTTTGCCGCACTGCCAAAGGCTCCCTCCTTGAGGGAGCTGGCGAGCGAATGCGAGACTGAGGGAGTTTCTTCCTTTAAAAATAGCACTTGATCTGGAACCGGTCGGCGCTGTCCTGCTTTTTCTCCACCACAATGTGCTCATGGTTGAAGTCGAAGTGCACCGGGGTGCACAGGTCGGTATTGCGGGTCAGGCGCAGCAGCTCCTGCACCCGCTTTTTCTCCTCCGGCACATAGAACAGGTAGCTCACGCCTTCCTTTTTAGCACGACCGGTGCGGCCGATACGGTGGGTGTAATGTTCGTTCTCGCTGGGCACATCGTAGTTGATCACAGCATCCACATCCGAAACATCGATACCGCGGGCGGCAACGTCGGTGGCTACCAGAATGGCCAGCTTGCCGTCCCGGAAGTTCTGCATGATCTGGTTGCGCTCCTTCTGGGAGAGGTCGCCGTGGAGGCAGTCTACCGAGAAGCCCAGCCGTGCCAGCTGGTTGGCCAGAGTGGCAGTGTTGAACTTGGTATCGCAGAACACCATCACCCGCTTGTAGTTCTCACCAATGATGATCTGTGCAAGGTCGGAAAGCTTGTTGCGGCCGGAGGTCTCCAGCATATACTGGGTGATCTTGGGCTGGCTTTCTTCCTTGGGCTGGACGGTGATCTCCTCGGCGTTGTGCTGGTACAGCCAGCCGATGTCCATTACCTCGCGGCTGATGGTGGCTGAGAACATGGAGAGGGACTTGCGGGCCTTCATCATTTCAATGATATGCCGCACATCCTTATAGAAGCCCATGTTCAGCATTTCGTCGGCCTCGTCCAGCACGATCTGGGTCACATGGGAGATATCAATGGAATGGTGCTTGTAGTGGTCCATCAGACGGCCCGGCGTTGCCACCACGATCTGGCAGCCCTCGGCAAGGCGCTTTGCCTGCTTTTCCATGTTGGCACCGCCGTACACGCAGGCCACCTGCACTTCGGGCATGAAATAGGTCAGCTCTTCCAGCTCCTGCGCGATCTGCTGGGCCAGCTCCCGGGTGGGGGCCATGATCACAGCCTGCGGGTACTTGTTTTCCGGGAGGATATGCTCCGCCACCGGGATGCCGAAGGCACAAGTCTTGCCGGTGCCGGTGGGGGCTTTTGCGATCACGTCATAGCCCGCCATCATGACGGGGATGGTCTTTTCCTGAATTTCGGTCATTTCGGCAAAGCCCATGCGCTCCACGGCCTTGTGGATGGCATCGCTGCACTGCAACTCACTGTAAAGCATCTGATTCTCCGTTCCTTTGTCGTTTTATATTCTGAACCCAGTATAGCATGAAATGCCGCACTTGTCAGCAGAGAAACAAAAAGAACCGCACCCGGGGTCACGGGTACGGTCCTCAATGCACAAAGATCAGGCGGTCTCTTCCACGCTCTTCTTGCCTGCTTCCAGCTTCTGCTTGAAGCGGCCGCTGGCCTTGAAGCCGGGGATGGAGGTGGACTCCAGACGGCTGGAAACCTTGGTCTTGGGGTTGGTGTAGGCCTTGGGCTTGCGGGGACGCATCTCAAAACGGCCAAAGCCTGCGATGGTCACCTTCTCGTCTGCGCGCAGGCAGTCGGCGATCTGGTCAAACATTGCATCCATCGTGGTCTCGACCTGTGCTTCGGTGAAGCCGGTCTTGCGTGCCACAGTCTCGATCATCTGGGAACGGGTCATGTATCTATATCCTCCTGGAGTGTCCAAAAGTAACGTCTTTTGGCAAATTTTGCGTTGTTGAGTATAACATAATTCACACACTGTTTGCGACAGATTGCGCACAAAACGTCATTTATTGCGCACGAACTTATGTAATCTCTATCCGTCCTTCACAAATACAGCGCCCGCTGTTTTGGCGGGCGCTGCAAAAAAGCATTTTACGGGTAATTCGTGAGGTAATTATTTGCGGTGATACAGGGTGGCAATATCCACCAGCGGGATATTTTCCAGACTGTGATCACTGCGCAGGCAGTTCACCAGAGCGTTGGCGGTATCCACTGCGGTGATGCAGGGGATGCTCAGTTCCACAGCCTTGCGGCGCAGGCGGACGGAGTCGCGCTTGGGGTCACGGCCCTTAGCGCTGGTAGAGAACACATAATCCACCAGACCGCTCTGCAGCAGGTCCACGATGTTGGGCGACTCGCCGGACATATTGCGCACCTCGTTGCAGGGCACCATGTGCTTGTTGAGCCATGCGCAGGTGCCGGAGGTACCGTACAGCTTGTAGCCCATGCTCTTGAGCTTCCATGCGATATCCACGAACTCCGGCTTGTCGCTGTCCTTCACGGTAAAGATGCAGCAGCTTGCAGGGCCGGGGGTCTTGAAGGTGTAGCCCGCGCCGATGAGGCCCTTGAGCAGGGCATCGTGGTAGTTGGGGGCAATGCCCAGCACTTCGCCGGTGGACTTCATCTCGGGGCCAAACTGGGTATCCACACCGTGCAGCTTTTCAAAGCTGAACACAGGCACCTTGACGGCCACATAGGGTGCGTTGGGGTGCAGGCCGGTGCCGTAGCCCATATCTGCCAGCTTTTCGCCCAGACAACAGCGCACCGCCAGATCCACCATGGGCACGCCGGTGACCTTGGAGATATACGGCACGGTACGGGAGGAACGGGGGTTCACCTCAATAACGTACACCTTGCCGTTGGAAACTGCGTACTGCACGTTCACCAGACCGGTGACATGCAGCTCGCGGGCAAAGCGGCCGGTGTAATCCACCATGGTGTCGATCTCGGCCTGAGTCAGGTGCTGTGCCGGGTAGACGCAGATGGAGTCGCCGGAGTGCACGCCGGTGCGCTCCACCTGCTCCATGATGCCGGGGATCAGGAAGTTCTCGCCATCGCAGATGGCATCCACTTCGCACTCGGTGCCCAGAATATACTTATCCAGCAGCACAGGGTGATCCATGTCCACATGCTCGGTGATAACGCCCATGTACTCGATCACGTCCGCCTTGGTGTAGGCCACGATCATGTTCTGACCGCCCAGCACGTAGGAGGGACGCATCAGCACCGGCAGGCCGATCTCGTCGGCGGCAGCCAGAGCCTCGTCCAGATTAAAGACAGTGCGGCCCGGTGCGCGGGGGATCTTGCAGCGCTCCAGCAGCTCATCGAAGCGCTCACGGTCCTCCGCTTCATCGATGGCATCTGCCGGGGTGCCCAGAATGGGCAGGCCGATCTCGTCCATGTGCTTTGCCAGCTTGATGGCGGTCTGGCCGCCGAACTGCACCACGCAGGCATCCGGCTTCTCGGTGGCAATGATGTTGTCCACGCTCTCCGGGTTCAGCGGGTCGAAGTACAGACGGTCGCCGGTGTCAAAGTCGGTGGAGACGGTCTCGGGGTTGTTGTTTACCAGGATGGCTTCGCAGCCGTGCTTCTTCAGGGTCCACACACAGTGCACCGAGCAGTAGTCGAATTCGATGCCCTGACCGATGCGGATGGGGCCGGAACCAAAGACCAGAACCTTCTTTTTCCTGGGCTCGCCCTTGGCAGATGCTTCGGCTTCCTTCTCGGCAATGAACTCAGCAGCTTCGTTGTCGCCGTCGTAGGTGGAGTAGAAATAGGGGGTGTTGGCCGAGAACTCGGCAGCACAGGTATCCACCATCTTGAAGCCGGCGCGGTAGTTCTCCACGGGCAGGGTGTCCACCTGAGCCAGACGCTTGATGGTCTTATCCTGGAAGCCGTACTTCTTGGCAGTCTTGTACTGTTCTTCGGTCAGCACGCCGTTGCACTTGGCAAGACCATTTTCCAGATCTGCCAGATGCTGCATCTTGTCCAGGAACCACCAGTCGATCTTGGTGATGCGGTAGATGGTCTGGTGGTCGATGCCGCGCTTGAGGGCCTCGTACACGCAGAACACGCGCTCCGCGTCCTGAACATGCATGTGAGCCACGATCTCGTCATCGGTCAGCTCTTCAAAGGGCTTGTGGGTCAGGGTGTCCATACCCAGCTCGATGGAGGAGACCGCCTTCATCATGGCAGCCTCGAAGCTGTTTCCAATGCTCATCACCTCGCCGGTGGCCATCATCTGGGTGCCCAGAGACTTGTCGGCGTAGACGAACTTATCAAAGGGCCACTTCGGGTACTTGACCACGATGTAGTCCAGAGCAGGCTCAAAGCAGGCGCAGGTCTTGCCGGTGACATCGTTGGTGATCTCGTCCAGCGTGTAGCCAATGGCGATCTTGGTAGCCACCTTGGCAATGGGATAACCGGTTGCCTTGGAAGCCAGTGCGGAAGAGCGGGACACACGGGGGTTGACCTCGATGACCGCATAGTCAAAGCTGTCCGGCTTGAGGGCGAACTGGCAGTTGCAGCCGCCTTCGATGCCCAGCTCGGTAATGATGTCCAGAGCAGCGGTGCGCAGCATCTGGTATTCGTGGTCGGTCAGGGTCTGGGAGGGAGCCACGACCACCGAGTCGCCGGTGTGGATGCCCACAGGGTCCAGGTTCTCCATGTTACACACGGTGATCACGTTGCCCTTGTGGTCGCGCATGACCTCATACTCGATCTCTTTCCAGCCGGCGATGCACTTTTCCACAAGGATCTGATGGATGGGGGAAAGGCGCAGGCCGTTGGTGCCGATCTCGATGAGCTTTTCGCGGGTCTCGCAGATGCCGCCGCCGGTGCCGCCCATGGTAAAGGCCGGGCGCACGATGACCGGGTATCCGATGCGGTCGGCGCAGGCCAGAGCGTCCTGCAGCGTCTCCACCACCTCAGAGGGAATGATGGGCTGATGCAGCTTTTCCATCGTCTCCTTGAACAGCTCGCGGTCCTCGGCACGGTCGATGGTCTCGGGCTTGCAGGCCAGCAGACGGATACCGGTGCGGTCCAGATAGCCGGAGCGGGCCAGCTCCATGGACAGATTCAGGCCCATCTGACCGCCGAGGTTCGGCAGCACGGAGTCCGGCTTTTCGATGTCCAGAATGCGCTCCACGACTTCCAGCGTCATGGGCTCGATGTAAACATGGTCGGCCACATCCGGGTCGGTCATGATGGTTGCGGGGTTGGAGTTCAGCAGAACGGTCTCGATGCCCTCTGCCTTCAGGGCGCGGCAGGCCTGCGTGCCGGAGTAGTCGAACTCCGCAGCCTGGCCAATGATGATGGGGCCGGAGCCAATGACCAGCACCTTCTTGATTCTAGGGTCCTTCGGCATTTCAGCGTGCCTCCTTTTTTGCTGCTTTGACGTTGTTCAGGAAGCGGTCGAACAGAAACTCGGTATCCTTGGGGCCGCCGTTTGCTTCCGGGTGGAACTGCACGGTAAAGCAGTTCCACTTCTTGTACTTGATGCCCTCACAGGTGCCGTCGTTGGCGTTCACCTGTGCCACCTCGCCCATCTCGGCGGGCAGCTCGTCGCCCACCACAGCGTAGCCGTGGTTCTGGCTGGTGATGAAGGTGCGGCCGGACTCAAAGTCGGTCACAGGCTGGTTGGCACCGCGGTGGCCGTATTTGAGCTTCATGGTCTTGGCACCGGCTGACAGAGCACTCAGCTGGTGGCCCAGACAGATGCCGAAGGTGGGGATGTTCAGCTCAAAGATGTACTTGAGGTTCTCGATGACCTCCACGGGTTCCGCCGGGTCGCCGGGACCATTGGACAGCATGATGCCGTCCGGAGCAAGGGCCTTGATTTCCTCTGCCGTTGCAAAGGCGGGCATGACCGTCACCTTGCAGCCGCGCTTGACAAGGCAGCGCACGATGTTGCGCTTGCAGCCGTAGTGCATCAGCACGATATGGGTCTCGCCCTGCGGGTTGAACACCTCGGGCTTTTCACAGGTAACATTCTTCACCGCATCGGTGACGGCGTAGGCGCGGATCTGAGCCAGCAGAGCCTCGGTCTCGGCCTTGTTGGCCGGGTCGGCGGGATCAAAGGTGGTCAGGATGGCACCGTTCATCACACCGCTCTCGCGGATGATGCGGGTCAGGTGGCGGGTATCGATGCCCTCAATGCCGATGGTGTTGTTCTTTTTCAAAAAGCTGTCCAGCGTTTCCTCGCAGCGCCAGTTGGAGGGGGTGGTGCAGGCCTCGCGCACGATGTAGCCCTTTGCCCAGATGCGGTCGGACTCCATGTCGTCCTTATTCATGCCGTAGTTGCCGATAAGGGGGTAGGTCTGGGTGATGATCTGGCCATAGTAGCTGGGGTCGGTCAGGGTCTCCTGAAAGCCCACCATGCCGGTGGCAAAGACCACCTCGCCCACGGTGACGCCCTCGGCACCCACCGACTGGCCGGCAAAGACCATGCCATTTGCCAAAAGAAGATATGCGTTCATAGTTTTCCTCGTTTCAACACATTACAGGGTCTGCTTTGCTTCCTGCTTCATCTTGCGGCTGCCCAGATGCACCAGCGGCAGCTTGCCTTCCTTGCAGATGGGGCACTCTTCCGGTGCGTAGTTGGGCAGATCCAGCTTGAGGGCGCTTGCCACGATGGGAATGGGAGACGGAGCCTCGGGCTTGGTGCGGTCCACCACGCAGGTGATGCCCACGCAGATGCCGCCGTTCTCTTCGATCACGCGCTTGGTCTCCAGAGAGGAGATGCCGGTGGTGACCACGTCCTCAGCGATGAGGCACTTCTCACCCGGGTGGATGGCGAAGCGCTTCAGGGTCATCACATTGTCCACGCGCTCGGTAAAGATGGCGCGCTTGCCGGTCTGGCGGGCCAGCTCGTAGGCGTACACGATGCCGCCCATGGCCGGGCCGACGATCACATCCACGTCCATTTCCTTGACCTTATCTGCCACGCTCTTCATGACCTCGGCGCAGCGGTCGGGGTACTGCTGCAGATAAGCCATCTGGCAGTATGCGCTGGAATGGCGGCCGGAGGACAGCAGGAAGTGACCTTCCAGGAACGCGTCACAGCTCTTCAGGATCTCAAGTGCTTCACTCATTGTACTTCTCCCTCTCTTTTATAAAAATGTCTTTTGAACGGTATTGTACCACGCTTTTGCGTGATTTGCAAATTTATGCAGTAGCTTTGTTTTTATACGTATAAATCAGTGTTTATGCTGGTACATCAATTGGATTATTCAGCATTCCGGGCACATCCGCGGATCTCGTCCAGCGTTTTCACGCCGTTCTTGTCCATCCATGCAGCCATCTCGTCGGCAATGGTCTCCATGGCGCGGGGGGTGGCAAAGTTTGCGGCACCCACCTGCACCGCCGCAGCACCGGCCATGATGAACTCCAGTGCGTCACGGCCCGTGGCGATGCCGCCCAGACCCACCACCGGGATGTTCACAGCGCCCACGGCCTGCCACACCATGCGCAGGGCGATGGGCCGCACCGCCGGGCCGGACAGGCCCGCAAAGATGTTGTTGAACACCGGGCGGCGCTTTTCCAGATCAATGGCGCAGGCCTGGAAGGTGTTGGTCAGGCTGATGGCGTCCGCGCCGGCGGCTTCCACAGCCTTGCACATCTCAGGGATGTTCTCGGCCTGCGGGCTCAGCTTGACCATCAGGGGCTTTTTGCAGGCAGCGCGCACCATGCGCACCACCTCACCGGCAGCTTCGGCTTTCACGCCGTAGGCCATGCCGCCCACCTTGACGTTGGGGCAGGAGATGTTCAGCTCCACGATGTCCACTGCGCTGTCGCTCAGCATCGCGGCACCTTCCACATACTCTTCCTCGCTGTGGCCGCCAAGGTTGGCAATGGCCACCGTGCCGTACTTCTGCTTCAGTTCCAGCATCTCGGGCAGCTCCACGTCAATGAAGTGCTGCACGCCGGGGTTCTGCAGGCCGATGCTGTTGATGAGGCCGGAGGGGGTCTCCCACAGGCGCTCGCCCTTGTTGCCGTACTGGCCGTGCAGGGTCAGGCCCTTGCCGGAGATGCCGCCGATCTTGGCAAAGTCTGCCAGCTCTTCGTACTCCACACCGTAGCCCACAGTACCGGATGCGCCGATGACCGGGCTGTTCATCACAAAGCCCAGCAGGTTGGTTTTCAGGTCAGCCATCAGAAGAACACCTCCGTTGCATCAAATACCGGGCCGTTCTTGCACACGCTCTTGCCCTCGCCGCCTCTGGTCTCGCAGGTGCAGCCAAGGCAGGCACCAATGCCGCAGGCCATCTTCTTTTCCATGCTCACAAAGCAGGGGGTACCCTTCTCGGCACACAGGCGGGCGGCGTTCTTCATCATGACCGTGGGGCCGCACACCAGCACCACATCGTAGTCGGCGGGGTCGTACAGCTGGGTGACAAAGCCGTGGAAGCCCACCGCGCCGGTGTCGGTGGACACCTTGACGAGGTTTGCAATCTCGCGGTACTCCTCCATGCAGTAGGGGGCATCCCGGAAGCCGAAGAACACATCCGGCTTCACACCTGCCGCTGCCAGTTCACGGGTGAGCTGGAACATGGGCGCGGTGCCGATGCCGCCGCCCACCACAGCGATCTTTTTGTACTTGCTCAGGATGTCCGGCACATCAAAGCCGTTGCCCATAGGGCCGGTGAGCTGGAAGGTATCCTTCATTTTGAGCTGCGCGATCTTTTCCGTGCCCTCGCCCACCACCTGATACAGAAACTCGATGGTGCTGCTGTCCGGGTTCCAGCGGTGCACGCTGATGGGCCGGGACAGGAAGGGGGCTTCGTCTGCGCCCCATGCACGCAGGGTAAAGAACTGGCCTGCGTGGGGTGCGTGGTCGCGGTCCGGCCAGACCACCGTCAGCAGACGGATGTCCGGGGCAATGACCTCATTGCGCAGGACAGTGGCTTCACAGCAGGCTGCACGCATGAGCAATGGCCTCCTTCATATTCACACATTCGTTGTAAGCGGCTTCGTCAAAGGCAGTGCCCGGCTGCTTCTTATAGGCCAGCAGGATGCCGCGGCTGGAGTTGACCACGCCGCCGTTGCCCTTGGTGAGGTACTGAGCAATATCCTCAGCCTTGCCGCCCTGTGCGCCGTAGCCGGGGATCAGGAAGAAGCTGTCCTGATACTTTGCACGGATCTCGGTGGCCTCCTCGATGTGGGTGCCACCGATGACCAGACCGATGGAGGAGTAGCCGTGCTCGCCCATGTAGTCCTTGCCCAGAGCGTTCAGCTTGTCGCCCACCAGATCGTAGACGTGGCGGCCGTCGGCCAGCTTCTCATACTCAAAGTCCTTGGCACCGCCGTTGGAGGTGCGGCAGAGCACGAACATGCCCTTGCCCTGCTTTTCGGCGTAGGGCAGGTAGGGGCTGATGGAGTCCAGACCCATATAGGGTGCCAGCGTGACGAAATCGCTCTCGAAATCGCCAGTAAAGTGACCCATGGCGTACATCTCGGCGGTCTTGGCAATGTCGCCGCGCTTGATGTCGGCGATCACCGGCACACCGGCCTCACGCACAGCCTTCAGGGTGTCGGCGTAGGCCTTCATGCCCTCAAGGCCCAGAGACTCGTAGTAAGCGATCTGCACCTTGTAGCAGCCAGCCACTGCCTTGGTGGCATCGATGAGCTTCCTGTTGAAGCGCACGATGTTCTCGCCCTTCGTCAGGGTGCTGTCCACGAAGTCGGCGGGCAGGTAGCTGAAATCGGTATCCAGACCTACGCACACCGGGCCGCGGGCTTCCACTGCTTCGTAAAGCTTATCCATGTTGGTCATTGTGGGTTCCTCCTGTTTGCTCTCTTATCGATTCTCATCTTATATAGTGTTGTTTTTTTAATCCTCTGCCTGATAGGTCAGCTTGCCGCCCTTGATGGTGGCGCAGACCTTACCAAACAGCTGGGCACCGTCGAACGGGGTGTTGTGAGATTTGGAGTGCAGCTTGTCCTTGTCCACGGTGTAGGGGGTATCCAGATCCACCAGCACCATGTCGGCATCATAGCCCGGCTCCAGCTGGCCCTTGGCAAGGCCCAGAATTTCTGCCGGGCGGGTGCTCATCAGGTGCACCAGCACTTCCAGCGGCAGGCCTTCCTGCTTGCAGAGCTTGGTGTAGCAGACGCCGAAAGCGGTCTCGCTGCCCACCATACCGGCCATGCCCTTGAGCTTGTCCTCTTCGGAGTGGGGCGCGTGGTCGGTTGCAATGGCATCCACGATGCCGGTGCGGATGCCGTCCACCAGCGCCTGCACATCGTCGGCGGTGCGGATAGGCGGGTTCACACGGTAATCGCAGGTATCATTGGTGAACCACAGGTGGTGCGGGGTCACCTCGCAGGTGACGGGTGCCCCCCGCAGCTTTGCCATCTGGATGGCATCCAGCGCACCGCGGGTGGACACGTGGCACATGTGCAGCTTGGTCTGGTAGTATTCGCTCAGCCAGCAGTTGCGCACCGTCTCGATGTCCTCAGCCAGACGGTAGTCCCACGGGCTGATCTCCATATCCTCGGCGTGGCTCATCACGGTGATATCCTTCTGGGTGCAGATGGCGAAAGCCTTTGCCATGGTGGCATTGTCCTGCACGCCGTGGCCGTCCTCGGTGATGAACTTCACACCGGCAGGCAGAGTCTTGAGGTGGTCGATGCTCACACCGTCAAAGTTCTCGGTGATGGAGACGGTCTGGTTCACATCGCACAGGCCTGCTTCGGCAGCCTTCTGCTCCACCATGAACGCCTGTGCCGCAGAAGAGCACACCGGCTTTGTGTTGGGCATCAGGTTCACGAAGGTGTAACCGCCGGCGGCTGCGGCGCGGCTGCCGGTCTCGATGTCCTCCTTGTACTCAAAGCCCGGGGTGCGCCAGTGGCAGTGCAGGTCCACAAAGGCGGGCAGCACGGTCAGCCCGCCGGCATCAATGACCGTTTCGTTCTCCCCGGCCAGTGCCTCCAGCTCCTGACCTACAGCAGCGATCCTGCCGTCCTTTACAAAAATCTCAAGCGGTCTTCCTTCGGTGTTCACAGCATTTACAAGCAGCATCGCAGTTCCCTCCTGATTTGCGTTTGTCTGGTTCGGCTTTCCGGCTTACGGGCAAAAAAAAACTTTTCCCCGCAAAGGGAAAAGCTCATTCCACAAAAAAAGGAAACAACGAACCCACGGCAAAACCGGATGCGAACTGCTTGTTCAGTTTGGTGCACATCGCGCTTTTCTGCATGGTGCTGTCTCCTTTTATAAGTCTGGAATCTTTTCATAATATTTTAGCATAGAAGCGCGAAATGTGTCAATGCTTCCGCATATATTTTGTTGCAAAAAGGTTTGCCGCTTCCCTCTCGGAATTTTAGCTACTCTACCCAAAAGCAGTTTTTCCCCGCCAGATTCAGGGTTAGTCACATCAATTCCTAGCATATTGCTGTACATTCCCGTCCGGGTGTGCTATTATAATATGGTCAAAAGAGTCAGAGGCTGTTTTCATGGCAGAGGCGTGATTTTTATTCAGAGCAGCTTCATCGGAATCAGGAAAGAGAGGGTTTTCCCATGGGTTTGTTGGAGGACGCGCGGAACATCCAGCGCAAGGACCCCGCTGCACGCAACGTGCTGGAGGTCATTTTGCTGTATCCGGGCTTTCACATTCTGGTGTATCACCGCATTGCGCACTGGCTGTACCAGCACAAGCGGTTCTTTCTGGCCCGGTGGGTCAGCCAGCACGGACGCCGCCGCACCGGCATCGAGATCCACCCCGGTGCCACCATCGGCAGATGCCTGTTTATCGACCACGGCATGGGCATCGTGTTCGGCGAGACCTGCGAGATCGGGGACAACTGCACCATCTACCACGGTGTCACTCTGGGCGGCACCGGCAAGGACACCGGCAAGCGCCACCCCACTCTGGGCAACAACGTGCTGATCGGTGCGGGCACCAAGGTCCTTGGCCCGGTGTATATCGGGGACAACTCCCGCATCGGCGCAGGCAGCGTGGTGCTGCGCAATCTGCCCGCCAACTGCACCGCCGTGGGCGTGCCCGCCGAGGTGGTGCGCATCAACAACAAGGCCGTGAACCCGGCGGACGATCTGGACCAGCAGGATCTGCCGGATATCGTAGCCCAGCGCCTGACCGATCTGGACCGCCGTCTCGGCGCGCTGGAAAACGCTGCGCAGGGCGACACCCCGCCCACGGCAGCGCAGATCGCCGCACGACAGAAGTCGTAACGATTCAGAATGCCCTCCGCTTGCGCTCTGGGCATTATTCAAGGAATTTATATTCTTTAAAAGCAAGTCGGAAAATCCTGCGGGATTTTCCGACTTGTCTTTTCACTGGAGCGGGCACAATGAAGAAGTGGCCTGTTTCCCAGCTGTGCGGCTGTTTCCGCAGGAAACAAGCACAGACAGATCAAGTTTCCCTCTTGGACCCTTTCCGTGAAAATGCAACAGCGGACAGCCCGCAGGCTGTCCGCTGTTGCTCTATTATAAGATATTTTTCCGCTGAAGATGCCCAGAGCGCAAGCGGAGGGCATTTTCAATAAACCCTTTTTCCGCAGCCTTCCCCGGCGCAGAGAGCTTTCACCTTCTGCACCGCAGCGGCCACCAGATCACTGATGGGCTGTTCCGGCACACCCACGATATAGTTTTCACAGTGGTTCACCGGGATGAGCACCCGCGTCGCATGGCTCTGGCACACGGCTGTGGCCATGGCGGGCGTGATCTCGCCCAGCAGTGCATCCGCAATGACGATGCCGATGGGCCCCACGATGATATCCGCGCTGCGGCAGTTCACCACCACGGCGTTCTCGCCGGTGGCGGCACGCGGGGCACCGGCCTTGCGCATGGCGTTTGCCGCCAGACTGTTGGTGCCCACCGCAGTGAGCCGGGCCTCCGGACACTGCGTGCTCAGGGCTGCCACCAGCTGTTTGCCAAGGCCCCCGCCCTGCCCGTCGATGACGAGCACATTCATCGGCTGCATCAGAAGTCGATTTCCTCAAGGCGCAGCAGCGCGATGATATAGATCTTCACGGCTTCCAGCAGCTTGTCGATGGGTGCCGCTTCGTTTGCACCGTGCATCGGGCCGCCAAATTCCGGCAGCGGCAGGTCCACATGCTCGGGGCCAAAGCTGACCGCATAGGGGAAGTGGCGGGCATAGGTGCCGCCGCCCATGGTGAAGGGCTTGGCGTTCTCGCCGGTCACTTCGTTGTAGGTGTTGATGCAGGCCAGAATGGCGGGGCTGTCTGCTTCAATATAGAAGGGCTTGGCAACGGTCACATCGCGCAGCTCAGCGCCATCGCCCAGTGCGGCACGGATCTGCTCGGTCATCTTCTCGCCGTTGGTGCAGGTGGGGAAGCGGCTGTCCATGGTCTGGAAAATGCGGCCATCTTCCATGTAGATGCGTCCGCCGATCACGGTCAGCGGGCCAAAGGGGCCGTCGGCGCAGTTGATGCCCAGACCCTCACCGGCAGTAGAAGCGTGCAGCTTGCGCACAGCCTCCAGATAGGTGCGCTCGGTCTCATTGCACAGGCCGTTGTCCAGCAGGTAGTTCACCACCAGACCAATGGCGTTCACGGTGCCCTGCGGCATGGCTGCGTGGCCGGACTTGCCCCAGCCGCGGATGCGCACGCCGTCGCCTTCCGGTTCCAGCGTGATGTTGGGGGCATTCTTCAGCTTGGAGATGTCGGTCCTGACCAGCGCACTTGCACGGTCGGGCACGGCGTTGTTTGCCACGCCGCCCTCGATCTCCACGATGACACCGTTACACACCGGGCTGACGATCTTGGCGCCGAACTGGCCCTTCTCGCCGTTGCACACCGGGAACTCGGCATCCGGGGTGAAGCAGAAGGCCGGAGCCGGGTAGTTTTTGAGGTAGTAGTCCACATCCTGCATGTGGGTCTCCTCATTGGTGCCTGCCAGTGCGCGGATGGGGTAGCGCAGCTCATAGCCCTGCTCCTTGAGGAACTTCAGGGCATACAGGGTAGCCACCATGGGGCCTTTGTCGTCGGCAACGCCGCGGCCCAGCAGCCAGCCGTCCTGAATGCGCATGGTGAAGGGGTCGGCCGTCCAGCCGTTGCCCACGGGCACCACGTCCACATGGCAGATGGTCGCCAGATACTTTTCAGGGTCCTTGCCGGCCAGCTCTGCATAGCCGATGTAGTTTTCGCAGTTGCGGGTGGCAAAGCCCATGCCCGCAGCCAGCTCCAGCGTCTTGTCCAGCGCTGCACGGGGGCCTGCGCCGAAGGGTGCACCCTCTTCCGGGGTGCCCTCTACGCTGTTGACTGCCACCAGAGCGGCGATATCCTTCAGCAGCTGTTCCTTGTTTTGCGCAATATATGCGTCGATTTTCTGATTCAGTGCCTGATCCATGATCTTATCGTTCCTTTCCGTCCGGCAGCTTTGCGTTGCCGGTTCCAAAACACCTTTTTATTTTAGCATACTCAGCGGCAAAATACCATTGTCAATTGTTGTTCTTTGCCGGAACATGGTCTTTTTTCCTCAGCCCACCGAGAACAGGGTGCTCAGCGCACCCAGCAGGCCCGCACTGGCCAGACCCATGATGATGCCCGCCAGCAGCACGCCGCCCATGCAGGCCCTGACCACATCCTTGAACTTCATATCCAAGATCGAGCCCGCCAGCGTGCCGGTCCACGCGCCGGTGCCCGGCAGCGGGATACCCACGAACAGCAGCAGCGCCACCACAAGGCCGCGGCCCGCCTTGGCTTCCAGTGCGCGGCCGCCTTTCTCGCCTTTGACGATGCAGAACTTGCAGATGGGCCCGATAAGGGGCTTGTGGTAGCCCCAGATCAGGAATTTGCGTGCAAACAGATAGATGAACGGCACCGGGATCATGTTGCCCACCACGCACACCAGATAGGTGGGCAGGATGGGCAGGCCCATGCCAAGCCCGATGGGGATGGCTCCGCGCAGTTCAATGAGCGGCACCATGGAAACAAAAAATACCAGCAGATAGCTTTTGAGCATAGAGTCTCCTTTTTCCTGCTCTTTCCGGGAGAGCAGGCATTTTTTACAGGTTACAGGTCAATGTCCAGCTCCACCGGGCAGTGGTCTGAGCCGAAGATCTCGTTGTGGATCTCCGCCGCGCGGATCTTATCGGCAATGCGGCGGGACACGATGAAGTAATCGATGCGCCAGCCCGCATTCTTCTCGCGGGCGTGGAAGCGGTAGCTCCACCAGCTGTACTTCACCTCATCCGGGTGCAGCACGCGGAAGCTGTCGGCAAAGCCTGCGTCCAGCAGTTCGGTCATTTTACCGCGCTCCTGATCGGTAAAGCCTGCGCTCATGTGGTTGGTCTTGTCGTTCTTGATGTCGATCTCCCTATGGGCAACATTCAGATCGCCGCACAGGATCACCGGCTTTTTTGCGTCCAGTGCCAGCAGGTAGGCACGGAAGGCATCCTCCCACTCCATGCGGTAGTCCAGACGCTTCAGCCCGTCCTGACTGTTGGGGGTATAGCAGTTCACCAGCCAGAACTCCGGGTATTCCAGCGTGAGCACACGGCCCTCGTGGTCGTGCTGCTCAATGCCGATGCCGGTGGTCACGGCCAGCGGCTGCTCAC
Source organism: Faecalibacterium sp. OF03-6AC (assembly GCF_003478175.1). Lineage (NCBI taxonomy): Bacteria > Bacillati > Bacillota > Clostridia > Eubacteriales > Oscillospiraceae > Faecalibacterium > Faecalibacterium sp. OF03-6AC. The sequence continues at coordinate 17,403 of NZ_QUEN01000008.1, forward strand.
GGCACCAGCAGGCCGTGCCGGAGTAGCCCTTCTTCTCGGCAGAATAGGTATACTCGGTGTAGCCATCCGGCGCAAAATCCGCCTGACCGGGCTGCATCTTGGTCTCCTGCACCGAAAAGATATCGGCATCCAGAGCCGCAAAGCTCTCGGCAAAGCCATGGGTTAGGCAGGCGCGCAGGCCGTTGACGTTCCAGCTGATTAGTTTCATAGGTATACTCCTCTTTATGTTATGCCTGATATTTGGTTTTCCATACACCGCTGCGGAAGCGGAGCACAAAGCATGTCACGCGGCAAACCCAGTCAATGATCATTGCGATCCACACGCCCACAGCGCCCCAGCCCATGCGCACGCACAGCAGGTAGCTGAAGCCCAGCCGCCACACCGCCATGCTCAGGATGGACACGATCATGGTGAACTTCACATCGTTGGCTGCACGCAGGGCGTTGGGCAGCACGAAGGACAGGGTCCACAGCAGGATGGCAAAGCCTGCATGGATACGTACCAGCAGCTCAGAAAGCACCATCGTCTCACCGGACAGCGCGTAGATGCCGATGAGCTTGTGCAAAAACAGCAGGATGGCACCGTTGGAAAGACCCATTGCGATGTAAGACCACACCGTCAGCTTGCGGGTATAATAAACAGCCTGCTCGTCGTCCCGCGCACCGATGCAGCGGCCCACCACCGTGATCATGGCAAGGCTCAGTGCCTTGCCGGGGATCACGCCCATGCCGTCCAGATTGTTTGCCACGGCGTTTGCTGCGATCTGCGCTGTGCCGAAGGTGGAGATCATGCTCACCACCAGAATGCGTCCGGCCTCGAACAGGCTGTTCTCAAAGGCGGACGGGATGCCGATGCCAAGAATGCGCTTTGTCATCTTTGCATCCAGCCGGGTGGTCTTGGGCACCGTGATGGCATTGCCCTTCTGGTAGCACTTGCGCAGGATAAGGGCCGCTGCCACCACACGAGACAGCACGCTGGGCCATGCAACACCGTCTACGCCCATTTTAAATCCGAAGATGCACACTGCGTTGCCCACAATGTTGATCACGTTCATCAAAAAGCTGATCTGCATGGAGATCTTGGAGTTGCCCATGCTGCGGAACAGAGCCGCGCCGCCGTTATACAGTGCCAGAAACGGATAGCTGAGGGCGATCACCTTCAGGTACAGCACGCTGGCATCCAGCACATCGGCATCGATGGCACCGTAGAACAGCCGGATCATCGGCCTTGCAAAAACAAAACAGAATGCCCCCACCAGCAAACCGAATACGCCGCTGAGCAAAAGCAGCTGGCCAGAGCTTGCATCGGCATCCTTCTGATCCCGCGCACCCAAAAACTGGCTTACCACCACTGCGCCGCCAGTGGCCAGCGCCGCAAACAGCACGATGATGAGGTTGTTGATCATGTCCACAAGGCTGACACCGGAAATGGCCGCTTCGCCGCAGCGGGACACCATCATGGTATCGGCCATACCCACGGTCACTTCCAGCAACTGCTCCACCAGCAGCGGGCCGGTCAGCAGCAGCAGTTCCTTTTGTGTGAACAGCGGCTTCCGCCCTCCGAAGAGCGGCTTTTTTGTTCCGCTCACCGCCTGACTTTCCATTGATATGCTCCTTTCCCCGTTCCGGGCCATCCTGCCCGGACACATACGCCCGCCCTTCGCAGGGCAGACTTCCCATTGAATGTATTCATCTTAGCACACAGACCGGTTCTTGTAAAGAACTGTCGCATTCTGCGTCTTTTTTTCCGCCGTTCCGGGCCGCACCGGCTCATTTTTATGCTTGTTCGTCAGTTTGCCGGGAACTTTTCGTTGAATTTGTGCGTTTCTCCAAAAATGCGATTTTTCGCACGTTTATTGGTGAAAAATCGAAAAAAGGGCTTGTAATTCTTCCAAAAAAGTGGTATGTTGTATCCAACAAAGGTGTTACGTTGGATACATGGACTTCTACGAGCGGTTCTTCGCTCAGCACAAAACCTTTGTTCTTAAAATTGCTATTTTCTTCATTTACCTTCTTATCATTTACCCTGCCTGCCCCGCAAGGGGCAAGAAAAGCGATGACTCAACCTGCACGAGTCACCGCTTTTTCTTTTTGTCTGCGGAAGATGCTTCCCGCGCAGAGCGTAGTCGCGTGTCTGAAATTTTGCTCCTTTTGCAAAAGGCATCGCCGCCGGATACGTTCTCTTTTGCGTGCCAAAAGAGAACCAGAAAAGCACCCGCTACTTTCGAGGCGCGGGAGGCACGAACTAGGGGCTGCTCGCCCCTAGTGACCCCAAAGCTGTTGGGCTCCATACAAAAAATCCAAGTCGCTTCGCTAAAGGATTTTTTGTGTTCCGCCGATTTGAAGTCGCTTACGCGACAAGCCGTGCGGGCAAGCTTTCTCTTTATCCGCTGCGCGACAGCCGCAGGCTGACAGCAGCAAGATGCCGTCAGCCGTTACGGCCCTTACCGTGAAAAAGCAAATCAGGAAGATCCGCAGATCTTCCTGATTTGCAAATATAAAAATATTTTTCCGCTGATGATGGCGCAGCGCACACCGAGCCATTTTAAATCTTCAGCCCTTCACAAGTTCCGCAAACGCTTTCCGCACATCGCCAGAGAAATACAGCGTGCCCAGTGCGCACACCGGGCCTTCGCCGCCCAGCTCCACCGCCCGGGCCACGCCCGCTTCAATGGAAGCTGCCGCTTCCGCCCTGCAGCCATAGGCCCGGGTGTGTTCTGCCAGCGTTTCGGCAGGCATGGCGCGCGGCGTGTGCGCCGCCACCGTGACGAACCGCACCGCCAGCGGTGCCAGCAGGCTGAGCATCTGGTCCACATCCTTGTCTGCCATGATGCTGACCAGAAAAACGAACTTCTGCCCGGGGAAGCGGTCTCTCAGGCTCTGCACCGTGGCACGCATTCCGTGGGCATTGTGGCTGCCGTCCAGCAGGAAGGCGGGCGCGTGCCGCAGCAGTTCAAAGCGGCCCGGCCAGCTGACCGTTTCAAGACCGGTACGGATGGCATTTTCCGGGATGTTCCAGCCATGGGTGCGCATCACCCGCAGAGCCGTGATAGCCAGCGCCGCATTGCGCGGCTGGTAGCTGCCGATCAGGGGCAGGTGCACATCCGTCAGGCCGTCAAAGTCGAACTCCACCGCGTCAAGGCTGCCGCCCTCGTATTTCAGCCTGCTGAAATCCACCTCGGTCAGCTCGGCGTGCTTTTCCGCTGCCGCGCGGCGGATAACAATATCTGCCTCCGGCACGCCGCCGTAGCTCACCACCGGGCACTCTTCCTTGATGATCCCCGCCTTGGCGGCGGCAATGTCCGCAAGGGTAGGACCAAGCTCCTTCACATGATCCATACCCAGTGCCGTGATGACTGCGCACTCCGGGGCATCAATGACGTTGGTGGAATCCAGCGTGCCGCCAAGGCCCACCTCCAGCACCACGATCTCACATTTCTGCTGGGCAAAATAGAGCATTCCCAGCGCCGTGATGATCTCAAACTCGGTGGGCACATCTTCCATGGCATCGGCGGCGGGCTTTACCTGCTCCACCAGTTTCACCAGCTCTTCGTCCGGGATCTGCACGCCGTTGATCTGGATGCGCTCGTTGAAGCGGTTGATGAAGGGCGAGGTGTACAGGCCCACCCGATAGCCCGCGGCCTGCAGGCAGGATGCCATCATGGCGGCGGTGCTGCCCTTGCCGTTGGTGCCTGCAACATGCACGAATCTGAGCTGTTTGTGCGGGTCGCCCAGTGCGGCCAGCAGGGTGCGGGTGCGCGTCAGACCGGGCTTGTGGCCGGCCCACTGGACCGCATGGATGTATTCCATTGCCTGTTCGTAATTCATTGTAATGCCTCTTTTTACTTTTTCACCATCTTCATCAGGGTACGGTTCTCCAGCAGGATGCGCAGCAGCACAGTGTTCACCGCAGCCAGGATCAGTGCATTGGGGATGCGCACTGCCAGCGTTGCCCACGGGTAGCCGTAGAAGATGCGCAGTGCCAGCGAGGTGATGACCATGGAACCCACAAAGTGTCCCAGCAGCACGCTGATCTGCAGCCGCAGTCCGGTGCGCAGCCCGGGCAGCTTCCGCCATGCAAGCCCCGCCACCAGACCAATGGCACCCGCGCCCAGCGTGATGAGCGGGTTGATGGCGTAGCCTGCCAGCACGCCGCCGATCATATCGGCCACAGCGCCCACGGCAAAGCCGGCACCGGGGCCGAACAGCAGCGCTGCCAGCAGCACCGGCAGGCTGCCCAGATTGAACCGCACAAAGCCGGTGGAGATGCTCAGCACCCGGCTGAACACGATGCTCATTGCCACCAGCAAGGCCAGCATGGTGAGCGTGCGGACGGAATTTTTCGAGTTGTTCATATCAACTGTCCTCCTTGCAAAAGGAATACCGGGCGGGCGGTCTGCACAAACAAAAACGCCCTCCCTGTGACAAACCGCACAAAGGAGGGCGTGAATCCAACAACTTTCACTTCCGGGCGGGACGCAAGCCGTCTCGCCTGCACCCAAGTCCATGCAGCAGCGGGATGCAGACCATGCACCGCGGGTACACCTTCGTCCACAGCACAACTCCCCGTTGATGCGGCACTTAACGCACATGGTCTTACTCTGTTGATGGTTTTATTATAGTCCTTTTGCCGCAGCCATGCAACCGCCTGCACAGACAACTTTGCCAAACCACCTCGTCAAATTTTAGCAGTTGTGCATAGCATCTGCCGGGTTTTGGCCTGTGTCCCCTTTTCATTTGATGCATAACGTGGTAAGATGGGTTTAACCTTAAATATGGAGTCTTCTCCCGGAAAGGAATGTTTCCCGATGAAATTCAACGAAATGACCTATACCCGCCCGGACATCGGTGCCCTGCTGGCCCGGTGCAAAGAGCTGGCCGCAAAGGCCGCTGCCGCACCGGACGGCGATGCCCTTGTCCGGCTCTACTATGAGCAGAGCGAAGCCTTTGCAGAGTACAACACCGCCGCGAACCTTGCCAACATCCACTACACCTGCGACACCCGCGACGCTTACTGGAAGGCCGAACAGGACTTCTTTGATGCCAACGGCCCCGCCGTGACCAACGCCAGCGTGGAGATCAGCCGCGCTTTCCTTGCGAACCCGCATGTGGATGTCCTGACCGCGAAGTTCGGCACCACCTGTGTGGCCGGTATGAAGAATGCCGTTCTGGGCATGGATGACCGCACCGTGGAGCTACAGCAGCAGTTCAATGCTCTGGTGAGCCGCTACCAGCAGATCTACGGCGGCGCACTGGTGGAGCTGGACGGCAAACAGCTCACCATCCCGCAGCTGGGCCCTTACAAGGAGGATCTGGACCCTGCCGTGCGCCGCGCCGCCTACGAGGCCGAGGCCGGTTATTTTGACGCCCACCGTGCCGAGCTGGACGAGCTGTACGGCGAGATCGTGAAGAACCTGAATGCACAGGCCCGGGTGATGGGCTATCACGACTACAGTGAGCTTTCCTATGTGCGCATGAACCGCATCGGCTACGGCCCGGAGGAGATCCGGAAATTCCGCGATCAGGTGGCAAACGATGTGGTGCCCCAGCTGCAGAAGGTGATGGCCCTGCGTGCAAAGCGCACCGGCATCGCCCGCCCCACCTTCACCGATCTGCCCATCATGTTCAAGGACGGCAATCCCAAGCCCATTCCCGGCTACAAAGCCCGCATGGATGCCGCCCGCACCATGTACCATGAGCTTAGCCCGGAAACCGCCGAGTTCATCGACTTTATGCAGGACAACGAGCTGTTCGATGTGGAGAGCCGCCCCGGCAAGATGTCCGGCGGCTACATGACCAGCCTGCCCAGCTACAAGGCCCCCTTCATTTTTGCCAACTGGAACAACACCTCCGGCGATGTGGACGTGCTGACCCACGAGTGCGGCCACGCCTTTGAGGGCTATGTGGCCGAGCGTGATCCCGAAGTGCCCGCCGATCTGGAATGCCCAGGCATGGAGAGCGCCGAGATCCACTCCATGGCCATGGAGTTTCTGACCGCACCGTGGCATCATCTGCTCTTCGGCCGGGATACCGACAAATACGCCCTGCTCCACGCTGAGGACAGTTTTGTGTTCCTTGCCTACGGCTGTGAGGTGGACGAGTTCCAGCACATCATGTACCAGAACCCGGATCTGACCCCCGATGAACGCAATGCCGAGTGGCTCAAGCTGGAAAAGAAATACCGCCCGTGGATCGATTTTGACAATCTGCCCTTCTATGGCCGCGGTGCAGGCTGGCAGCGTCAGCTGCACATTTATGAGTGCCCCTTCTACTATATCGACTACTGCCTGTCCACCATGGCCGCACTGCAGTTCTTCCTGCTGAGCCTGACCGACCACAAGGATGCATGGGAGCGCTATCTGCGCCTTGTGCGCCGCGCCGGTACGGCCAGCTATACCGAGCTGCTGGAGACTGCCGGGCTGAAAGTTCCCTTTGAGGAGGGCAGCATCAAGGGCATCGCCCAGCAGATGACCGACTGGCTGGAAAACCATCAGGTGTAAGAAGCCGTTTTCATCCGCACTGCACACCATCTGAACGGTCGTTTTGATGCATCTGAAGGGCGATTCATGCCGTTTTGCTTGTCAGAGGCCGTAAAATCTGGTATGCTCTGGACAGAGAAAAAGCGTTTCTGTGAAGCGAAAGGAGATTCCTATGAAACTGACCGGACTGTTCAAGCGCGGTGCTGCCTGCCTGTGCACCGCCGCCATCCTGATGGGCGGCATCTCCGCCTTTGCCCTGAGCCCCGCCCTTCCGGACGAGCCTGCCCCAGCAGAGCTTTCTGTGACCAATGCGGTGTCGGAAGCGCAGCTGCGCTCTGCCCTGTCCCAGCTCACCGTCACCTATGACAGCGAGGCCGAAGGCTGGCAGATCGACTCTCCCTACGAGGAGGCCAGCATGGAAAAGGCCTCCTGCGGTCTGTACCCCTACCTGTTCGTTACCAACGATGATCCCACCGTGTATCTCAGTCTGGGCATGACCTACTTCGGCAATAAAAAGCTGGACATGAAATCTGTTCGGGTAGAGACCGAGGATAACTACTACGACTTCACCTGTGATGAAGAGTTCATCGGCGGCTACGACAACGACCTCAAGGCATGGTTCGCCTATGAGCTGTTCGACATGGACGACAGCACCAGCTGGCTGAACGAGTGGCTTGCCGCCAAGAGCGTCACTGCCACCTTTACCGGCAGGGACGGCTCCACCAAGACCTACACCCTGACCAAGGACAACCTGCAGGCCATCCGCGACATCCTGAACGCCTACGACACCCTGCTTGGTTCCGACGTTTCCACTGCACGTGTCGTGCTGCGCAGCCTTGTAAAGTAAACATTATCTGCTTACAGCAAAAGCCCCCGGAACGGTGTGAAACGTTCAGGGGGCTTTGTGTTATGCCTTATTCAGGTTCAGGCGCTTCTCTTACAGGTTGAAGTAGCGCTTTGCGTTGTCGAAGCAGATGCCCTTGACGATCTTCTCCAGAGCCTTCTCGTCGTTGGGATACTCGCCATCCTCGACCCACTGGCCGATCAGGTTGCACAGGATGCGGCGGAAGTAATCGTGGCGGGTGTAGCTCAGGAAGCTGCGGCTGTCGGTCAGCATACCGACGAAGTTGCCCAGCAGGCCCAGATTTGCCAGACTCTTCATCTGGTTCTCCATGCCGATCTTCTGGTCATTGAACCACCATGCAGAACCGTGCTGGATCTTGCCCGGCACCTCGGTGCTCTGGAAGCAGCCCAGAATGGTGCCGATCTGCTCGTTGTCGGCCGGGTTCAGGCTGTAGATGATGGTCTTGGGGCACTCGTCGGTGTCGTTCAGGGCGCTCAGCAGGCTTGCGATCTCGCCGCCGCAGGTAGCGGTGTTGATCATATCATAGCCGGTGTCGGGTCCCAGCAGAGCGTTCATCTTGCGGTTCACACCACGCAGGCAGTTGTAGTGGATCTGCATGGCAATGCCCAGACGGTGATACTGCTTGCCCAGATGGATCAGGATGTAGGTCTGGTACTTCTCAGCCTCTTCGGTGGTGCAGGTCTCGCCGGCCATCACCTTCTGGTAGATAGCGTTGACCTCTTCCTTGGTGGCCTCGCGGTAGGGGATGTAATCCAGACCGTGGTCCGAAGCGCGGCAGCCCATCTCTGCAAAGAACTCGATGCGCTTGGTCAGAGCGTCGGTGACGCAGTCGATGCAGGCCAGCTTTTCCTTGCCCACAACAGCGGCCAGCTTGCCCATGTACTCGGCAAAACCGGGCTTGTTGATGTTGATGGCCTTATCGGGGCGGAAGGAAGGAGCCACGGTGAACTTGATGGTGGGATCTTCCTTGATCTTCTTGTGCCAGTACAGATCATCGATGGGGTCATCGGTGGTGCCGATGAAGGCCACGTTGGACTGCTCGATCAGGCCGCGGACAGTCAGCTTGGGATCGTGCTGCAGCTTGTCGTTGCACAGGTTCCACACTTCCTCAGCGGTGTCGCCGTTCAGCACGCCCTCGTAGCCAAAGAACACATGCAGCTCGAGGTTGGTCCAGTGGTACATCGGGTTGCCGATGGCCATGGGCAGAGCCTCTGCAAACTTCTGGAAGCGCTCGCGGTCGGGCTTATCACCGGTGATGTACTCCTCAGGCACACCGTTGGAACGCATCACGCGCCACTTGTAGTGGTCGCCAAAGTAGCTGCCGTCCGGGTTGCGGCCGCCCAGCCATACCTGAGCGATGTTCTCAAAGCGGCGGTTCTCGTAGATCTCACGGGGAGGGATGTGGCAGTGGTAGTCGCAGATAGGCATATCCGCAGCGTAGTCGTGGTACAGATGCTGAGCAGTGGGAGACTGGAGCATGAAGTCCTTATCCATAAATGCTTTCATGGGTCGATAACTCCTTTTCTCTGATGGTTTTTGTTAAAAATCCGTCAAACCTTGTGTACAACGGGACACCCGCCTGCACGGGCAGGTTTGTCTTACCTTTAGTATAACGGAAAATGCGCATGTATACAACTGAAAAAGTGACAAATTTTCTAGCACACAATTGTGCTTTTCGCTGGAAATGCCCCAAATCGTCACCTTAGGGCTAAAAATATTGCACAAAGCTCTTGACTTATTTGTATACAACAGCATAAAATAGGGGTAAGGAACAGAGGGCAGGCAAAGCGGCCTTCTGGTGAGCAAAGCAAGTTTATAAAGGAGATCAACAAGATGGAAACTTTGAACTACAAGGTTCTGGAAGGCACCGGCTATAACGGCTACATCCTGAAGGATGCACCCGTCAAGGTCATGCAGTTTGGCGAGGGCAACTTCCTGCGTGCTTTCGTGGACTACTTCTACGATATTGCAAACGAGAAGGCTGGCTACAACGGCAAGGTCAAGCTGGTGCAGCCCATTGGCAACTTCCCCCAGATGGCAGACTGGATCAACGAGCAGGAAGGCCTGTACACCCTGTACCTGCGCGGCAGTGAGAAGGGCCAGAAGGTCGATGCAAAGCGCGTGATCTCCTGCGTGTCCGACTGTGTGTGCCCCTACATCGACGGCAAGTGGGACGAAGTGCTGGAGCTGGCACGCTCTGAGGATCTCGAGACCATCGTTTCCAATACCACTGAAGCCGGCATCGCCTACACGCAGGGTGACAGCCAGTTCGATCAGGTTCCTCCCAACAGCTTCCCCGCAAAGCTGACCCGCGTGCTGTTCGAGCGCTACAAGGCATTCAATGGCGCTGCTGACAAGGGTCTGACCATCCTGTCCTGCGAACTGATCGACAACAACGGCAAGGAGCTGCAGAAGTGCTGCAACAACTACGCCAAGGACTGGGATCTGGAGCCTGCATTCATCGACTGGATGAACAACGCAAACACCTTCTGCTCCACTCTGGTGGACCGCATCGTTCCGGGCCGCATCCGCGATCCCAAGGAACTGGCTGCCATGGAAGAGGCCAACGGCTACCATGATGCCGCTCTGGACGTGGGCGAAGTGTTCGGCGTGTGGGTCATCGAGGGTCCCGCTGAGCTGGAGGACAAGCTGCCGTTCAAGAAGGCCGGTGTCAACGTCATGGTCGTGCCTGATGTTACCCCCTACAAGAAGCGCAAGGTCCGCATCCTGAACGGTGCACACACCGGCTTCGTTCTGGGCGCATATCTGGCCGGCTTCGACATCGTGCGTGACTGCATGCACAACGACACCATCCGCGGCTTCATGAACAAGATGCTGCACGAGGAGATCATCCCCACCCTGCCGCTGGACAAGAAGGATCTGGAAGAGTTTGCTTCCGCTGTTGAGGATCGCTTCAACAACCCCTTCGTCAACCACGAGCTGATGAGCATCTCCCTGAACTCCACCTCCAAGTGGAAGGCCCGCAACATGCCTTCCTTCCTGGCTTACATCGAGGAGCAGAAGCAGCTGCCCAAGTGCCTGACCATGTCTCTGGCAGCCTACATTGCCTTCTATTCCAGCGACATTCAGGAGCGCACCGAGGACGGCCTGATCTGCAAGCGTCCTGCCGGCAACACCTACAAGATCCAGGATGACGCATGGGCTCTGGACTTCTACTATGCACACAAGGACGACACCGCTGCTCAGCTGGTGCACGCCGTGCTGACCAACACCCAGATGTGGGATCAGGATCTGACCAAGATCGAGGGTCTGGAGGCCGCTGTGCTGGCTGATCTGGAAATGATCCGCACCGAGGGTGCCGAGGCTGCTTACAAGAGCTGCCTGTAAGCCTGAAAAACCAACCCACCCGCACAACAAAGGGCTGCTGCTTTGGGCAGCAGCCCTTTTGTGCGATACGATAAGGAGAACTACTATGCCGCAGGCAATTCATATCAGCCCCATCGACAACGTGGTCGTTGCTCTGCACCCCATTGCCAAGGGCACGCTGGTGGAAGTGGACGGTCTTTCTGTGACTGCTCTGGAGGACATTCCGCAGGGCCACAAGATGGCCGTGAAGCCCATCAAGAACGGTGAGAACGTGATCAAGTACGGCTTTCCCATCGGCCACGCCACCGCAGATGCCGCTCCCGGCAGCTGGATGCACACCCACAACGTGCACACCAACCTGTCCGGTGAGGTAGAGTACAGCTACAACCCCGCCCCGGATCTGGCTCCCCTGCCCAAGGTCGAGCCGGAGACCTTTATGGGCTTCCGCCGCAAGGACGGCCGTGCCGCCATCCGCAATGAGATCTGGATCATCCCCACCGTGGGCTGCGTCAACGACATCGCCAAGAAGATCGTTGCCGACAATCAGGATCTGGTCACCGGCTCCATCGAGGGCCTGTACACCTTCACCCATCCCTTCGGCTGCAGCCAGACCGGCCACGACCATGCACAGACCCGCAAGCTGCTGGCTGCGCTGGTGCGCCACCCCAATGCTGCCGCCGTTCTGGTGCTGCATCTGGGCTGCGAGAACCTGCAGCACGATCAGTTCGTGGAAGAGCTGGGCGAGTATGACCACGACCGTGTGAAGTTCCTGACCTGTCAGGAGGTGGACGACGAGTTCACCGCTGCCCGCGATATCCTCAAGGAACTGGCTGCCTATGCCGGGCAGTTCAAGCGCGAGCCTATCCCCGTGTCCGATCTGGTGGTGGGCATGAAGTGCGGCGGCTCGGACGGCCTGTCCGGCATCACCGCCAACCCCACCATCGGCCGCTTCTCCGACATGATGGGCCAGCGCGGCGGTTCCACCGTGCTGACCGAGGTACCCGAGATGTTCGGTGCCGAGGGCTTCCTGATGGATCGCTGCATCAACCATGACGTCTTTGTCAAGGCTGAGCACATGATCAACGGCTTCAAGGATTACTTCATCAGCCACAACGAGGTGGTCTACGATAACCCCTCTCCGGGCAACAAACAGGGCGGTATCACCACGCTGGAAGACAAGAGCTGCGGCTGCGTGCAGAAGGGCGGCACCGCCCCCATCATGGACGTGATCGGCTACGGTGATCCCGTTGTCACCAAGGGCCTGAACATGCTGTACGGCCCCGGCAACGATCTGGTCTCTGCCACGGCCATGACCGCCGCAGGCGCACACCTGATCCTGTTCTCCACCGGCCGCGGCACTCCGTTCTCGGCCCCGGCTCCCACCTTGAAGATCTCCACCAACACCCCGCTGGCCCAGAAGAAATCCGGCTGGATCGACTTCAACACCGGCGTGATCGCCGATGGCGAAAAGACCATCGACGAGGCTGCAAAGGACCTGCTGGATCTGGTCATCCGCGTTGCAAGCGGTGAGCAGACCAAGGCCGAGAAGCACGGCTTCCGCGAGATCTCCATCTTCAAGGACGGTGTCGTTCTGTAATCGTTTCGAGGCTGCTGTATGGCACTTTGGCTGTACGGCAGCCTCTTTGTGCATGAAAACGGAAGGGAAGTGTTTTTATGGCTATGACCACTCGCATGATGATCTATGCGTTTCTGCTTTACGGCGGCATTTTTGCCGCTATCGTGGCCGTTATTGCAAGGGTCATAAAATATCTCATCCGCTATGGCATTGATTATTATTTTGAAAAACTGGCACAGAACCAGAAACATAAGGAGGACTGAACTATGAATCAGATCACCACCCGTTATGTCACCGAAAACGGTGCCTGCTATGAGCAGTACGTTATCACCGATGCCGAGGCAAAGACCGAGCTGGTCATCACCCCGGAGCGCGGCGGCATGATCACCGGCTTCTCGCTGAACGGCGAGGAGTACATCTGGACCCGCCACCCCAATTTTTCCGAGTGCAACCGCCCCCGCTTCGGCGTGCCGGTGCTGTTCCCCAACTGCGGCCTGCCGGATAACGGCGTGCACATCTTTGACGGCAAGGCATACCCCATGGAGAACCACGGCTTTGCCGACCTGTGCGCATGGGATGTGGAAAGCGTCGGCCCGGACGGCGTGACCCTGATTTTGGAGTCCACCCCGCTGACCAAGTTCCTCTATCCCTTCGATTTCACCGTGCTGATGAACTATAACCTCGAGGGCAACACTGCCGCCATCAACATGACCGTGATCAACGAGGGCGACACCAACATGCCCTTCAGCTTCGGCTTCCACCCCTACTTCAAGGCTTCCAAGCTGGAGAATGTGGACTTCGATATCAAGTGCGCCACCTGTTCCGAGAGCGCCAAGGGCGAGCAGCCCGCTGCTCCTGAAAAGATCACCCTCACCCGCAAGGAAGGTGCTGACAACAGCGTGCGCCTGCTGACCGGCGTGCAGTTCCCCATGACCCTCACCGACAGCGGCAGCGGCCACAAGGTGACTGTGGATGCAGACGACAGCTTCGACCACGCCGTGCTGTGGCAGCAGGATGCCGAGAGCTTTGTGTGCATGGAGCCGTGGAACGGCTGGGCCAACAGCGTCAATGAGGAAGGCAAGCACGAAGTGCTGGAGCCGGACGAGGCCATGACCGCTGATTGGAGCATCACCATCGAGAAGGTCTAAGCTTCATATCCTATAACAAAAAGGACACACCGTTGTGGTGTGTCCTTTTTGTTATAATTCAGTTCTTTGCCGGAATCATAAAGCTCTTATTTTCCGCCGGGTCCCAATAAAGCAGTTCCATCCTGCCGCCCTGTGCCAGCAGTTTTTCCTTTGGCTCCTGCTTTTGCCAGCAGCGTTCCAGCAGCTTTTCCATGTCAGCATCGGCAGACACCTTCTCCGGGCTGAGGGTGCTGCCCTGCCACCTGCCGTCGACATACAGGCTCAGCACACCGGCATTGCCCGCCAGAATGGTTGCAATGTCCTTCTTCATGCGGTCGTAGTCGTACTCCACGGCCTTGTACTGCCCATGCCACAGGCCGAAGAAGAGCGAGAACTCGCCGCCCAGTTCAATGAGCAAATTCTCATCATTGTGCGGGTTCTTGACCACAAAAGCCACATCCCCGTTTTCCATGTAGTCGAAGTCCGGCTCCTCATTCGTGTGCACGGTCACATGCTGGCTGCTCAGCGCCGCAAGCAGGTCCTCCTGCACGGCACTGGTATCCGGGATCTCATCATAATTGATATTTGCGTTCATGGGATGCTCCTTTTCTCTGTGCTATTTGTGTTGTTATTTTTCACCAGACTGCACAGGTCTTCTTATTTTCCTTCATATTGCCGGATCATTTTTATACGCTGTGTAACAGAATACATAAAACGGTTCACCCTACTTCACATTAGATCAATGCTTTTTGAATCTAACCATCGAACACACGACCTCGATATGCTCACTGTGGGGGAACATATCCACCGGCGTGCTGCTCTCCACTTTGTATCCCTTCCGGGTCAGCAGCTCAAGATCCCGGGCCAGCGTGACCGGGTTGCAGCTCACGTAGACCACACGTTTCGGGGCCATGCGGGCTACGCTTTCGATAAACTGCGGCGTAGAGCCCTCCCGCGGCGGGTCCATAAAGATCACGTCTGCGCGTTCACCAGCCGCAGCGGCTTCGCCGATCCACCGGGTGGCATCTGCGGCAAAGAAGCGGGCGTTCTTCACGCCATTGTGCTTTGCATTGCCTATGGCATCGTGCACCGCTTCGCGGTTCACCTCCACGCCCACTACCTGCTTTGCATGGTCGGCGGCGGTCAGGCCGATGGTTCCGATGCCGCAGTAGGCATCCAGCACCACTTCTTTGCCGGTGAGATGCGCCGCGTCCACTGCAAGGCCGTACAGCACTTCGGTCTGGGTATGATTGATCTGATAAAAGCTGCGCGGGCTGAGCGCATACGTCTTGCCGCAAAGCTCGTCCAGAATGAATCCCTTGCCATACAGCACCTTTTCCATATCGCCCAGCACCACGCTGGTTTTGCGGTCGTTCACGTTCTGAACGATGGTGGTGATGGTCACACCCTGCTTTTCTGCCTCGGTCAGCAGGGCTTTGACAAAGTTCTTGGCACCCGGCAGCACCGGCTGAGCCGTCACCAGCACCACCATCACCTGCCCGGTCATAACACCGCGCCGCAGCAGGCAGTGACGCAGAAGGCCGGTGCCCTTATCCTCATTAAAAGGCTGGTAATGGCAGGTGCCCGCTACCGCACGCACAGCCAGCATGGTCTTATCCAGCACTTCGTCCTGCAAAAGGCAGCTTTCCACCGGCAGCACCTTGTGGCTGTTTGCCGCGTAGATGCCGGAGGTAAGTTTTCCACCCCAGCCGGTGGTAAAGGTGGAGATCACCTTGTTCCGATAGTGGTACGGCGTTTCCATGCCCCGGATGTGCTCCACCGGGCCGAATCTGCCCAGCAGCTTTTTCACGGTCTCTTCTTTCTGTTTCAGCTGTGCGGCGTAGTCCATGCCTAGCATCGGGCAGCCGCCGCAGTTTTTGGCACGCAGTTTGCAATCCATCTTCCGCTCTCCTTTTTACCCATAAGGGTCATACAGATCATATTCTTCCGCTTCCAGATGCTTTTCCTCCAGCACCTTCATGGCCTGTTCCAGCTCGCTCTGGCCGCAGCCGCTCTCGCTGACCAGCGCGCGCACCGCCGCGGCCAGATCATTTCCAAAAAGGGTATCCAGCCGTTCCCTCATACTCCACACGTTGTAGGCGCGCTGGGTGATGACCGGAGTGTAGGTATTGCGGTTGCCATCCTTGCCGCTTTTCACCCAGCCCTTTTCTTCCAGCCGGTAGAGAAAGTTGAGCACGGTCGCCGGTGCCCAGCCCTTTGCGCGCAGCTTTGCGTCGATGTCCCGCCGGGTGACGGGCGCACGGCAGGCCCACACCGCCAGCATCACCTGCTCCTCTGCCGCCGAAAGCGGCTTTACACTATCCGGGATGCCATACATCCTGCTGTTCTCCCTCCTTTTGGCATCTTTTTTACTTTTACGTTTGTCTTTGTTTTATGATTATACCAATTTCTGCGCCAAAGTGCAAGAGCCGGAAACGCCGATGGAATCAGGTTTTTCAGCTCTATTTTACATTTGTCTTTGTTTTTGTTTTTCTATCAAGGACATTTGTGTGCTTTGTGCCCGCACAGGGGCTTTTGCGCCGTATCTTTGTGCAAAGATGCTCTTGTTTTCATCCCTGCAAAACCGGTATACTACGGCTACAGCAATCAACAGAACGCACCGCAAAAAACCGCGGTGCTGTGCGATACAGGAAAGGGAGAGTTCATTATGGCACGAGTTTACAACTTCAGCGCAGGCCCCAGCATGCTGCCCGAGAAGGTGCTCAAGCAGGCACAGGCAGAGCTGCTCGAGTATGGCGACAGCGGTCAGAGCGTGATGGAGATGAGCCACCGCAGCAAGTGGTTCGATGCCATCATCAAGGACACCGAGGCCACCCTGCGCCGGGTAATGAACATTCCCGACAACTACAAGGTCGGTTTCTTTCAGGGCGGTGCGACCCAGCAGTTCGCCATGGTCCCGCTGAATTTCATGACCACCGGCAAGGCAGATTACCTTGTCACCGGCAATTTCTCGAACCTTGCCGCCAAGGAAGCCGCCAAGTTCGGCGAGGTGAACATCGTTGCTTCCAGCAAGGACAAGAACTTCACCTACATCCCGGACGTGAATGCCATCAACTATGATAAGGATGCCAGCTACATCCACATCTGCCAGAACAACACCATCTTCGGCACTCAGTTCGTGGAGGTGCCGCAGGTGGAGGGTGTGCCTCTGGTAGCCGACATGAGCTCCATGATCCTCTCCAAGCCCGTGGATGTGACCAAGTACGGCTGCATCTACTTCGGCGTGCAGAAGAATGTAGCTCCCGCCGGCATGGCAATTGCCATCGTCCGCGACGACCTGCTGGGCCATGCCGCCGACAATGTGCCCACCATGATGAACTACACCACCCTGCTGGGCAAGGACAGCATGTACAACACGCCCCCCTGCTGGTGCATCTATATGACCGGTCTGGTGCTCAAGTATCTGGAAAACGACATCGGCGGTCTTGCCAACATGCAGAAGATCAACGAAGCCAAGGCCAAAGTGCTGTACGACTATCTGGATGGTCAGGGCTTCTTCACGAATCCTGTGGAGCACCGCTACCGCAGCACCATGAATGTCACCTTCACCAGCCCCAATGCAGATCTGGACAAGAAGTTCTGCGCCGAAGCTGCAGAAGCAGGCTTCGTGAACCTGAAGGGCCACCGTCTGGTAGGCGGTATGCGCGCTTCCATTTACAACGCAATGCCCGCCGAGGGCGTGGACAAGCTGGTGGACTTCATGGAGAAGTTCCGCAAGGCAAATGCATAAGAGGGGAATTCAGATATGTATACGATCAAAACTTTGAACGCCATCAGCCCGGTGGGTCTGGCAAAGCTGAACAACAAGCAGTTTGAGGTGGCTGTGGACACCGATGCCCCGGACGGCATCCTCGTTCGCAGCGCCGACATGCTGAATACCGCCTTCAACGACAATCTTCTGGCCATCGCCCGCGCCGGTGCCGGCGTGAACAACATCCCGCTGGACCGCTGCAGTGAGCAGGGCATCGTGGTGTTCAACACCCCCGGTGCCAACGCCAACGCTGTGGCCGAGCTGGTGATCGGCATGCTGATCGCCGGCAGCCGCAATGTGGCTGTTGCTGCCCAGTGGTGTCAGGGCCTTGCCGGCGACCCCGCCATGGCAAAGACCGTGGAAAAGGGCAAGAAGCAGTTCGTGGGCAACGAGATCAAGGGCAAGACGCTGGGTGTCATCGGTCTGGGTTCCATCGGCTCCCGCGTGGCCAACTGCGCCATTGAGCTGGGCATGGAGGTCTACGGCTACGACCCCTACATCTCCATTGACGCCGCCTGGAACCTGAGCAGTCAGGTACACCACTGCGTGAACCTGAACGACATGCTGCCCCTGTGCGACTACATCACCATCCATGTGCCCTACCTGCCCACCACCAGGGACACCATCAACACCCAGACCCTTGCCCTGTGCAAGGACGGCGTGAAGATCCTGAACTACGCCCGCGGCGAACTGGTGAACACCGAAGCCCTGCTGGAAGCCATGGAGACCGGCAAGGTGTCTGGCTACATGACCGACTTCCCGTCTGAGGCCATTCTGGGCAAGCCCGGCATCGTGTGCACCCCCCATCTGGGCGCTTCCACCCCGGAAGCCGAGGACAACTGCGCCGTGATGGCTGCAAAGGAGCTGAGCGACTACCTGAAGAACGGCAACATCATCCACTCGGTGAACATGCCGGAGGTCAACCAGCCCAGAGCCGGCGGCAAGCGCATCTGCATCATCCACAAAAACGAGCCGGGCATGATCAGCCAGATCACCGCCCTGACCACCGAAGCCGGCCTGAACATCGAGAACATGGTGAACAAGAGCAAGAAGAACATGGCCTACACCATGCTGGATGCTACCGGTGCTGTGGACAAGAAGCTGGCCGAAAAGCTGGCTGCCATCCCCGCCGTGGTCCGGGTGCGCATCCTGTAAAGCAAAACGGTTTAAAATGCCCGCCGCGTCGCTCTTGGCATCTTCAGCGGAAAACGATTTTTATTTTAGCAACCCGGAAAAATCTGCGGATTTTTCCGGGTTGCTTTTTCACAGAGAAGGGCCGTGGCGGCAAACCGCATTTCCAAACCAAGATTTTTTACAAACTGGAAATTCTTTCTCGTCTCATCTGCCGGTTAGTTTCCATTTACAAACTGTAGTTTGTCTTGAAAAACGCGTTAAAGATAGCTTTTTCTAACTACACATCGTAAAAAGTTTACACGTATTAACATTCAAGAAAAAGCTTGAAAATGGTAAATTCTGTGCTACAATAGGCTCGACAGAAGGGAAATGTTCACCCTGTTCTCCGGCTTTTGGGCCGGTATATTCATCTTACAGGTCCTGCGGTGCAGGGCCTCTGACAGGAAATAGAAAAGGTAGGGAAGTTACTATGGATATCAAGAAGATCGCACTGTTCGCCGCCGGTACTCTGTTCGGCTCTGCCGGTTTCAAGCTGCTGTCCAGCAAGGATGCCAAGAAGGTCTACACCCAGACCACTGCTGCCGTGCTGCGCATGAAGGACTCCACCATGGAAACCGTCAGCAAGGTTCAGGAGCAGGCTGGTGACATTCTGGCCGATGCAAAGGCCATCAACGAGGCTCGTGCTGTTGAAGCCGAGGCTGCTGTGATCGAAGATGCCGCCGAGGAGACCACCGAAGAGACCGCTGAGTAATTTTCGGTTCGTAAAGCACTGAAAGCCCCAACGTGGCTTTCGAGCCGCCTTCGGGCGGCTCTTTTTTGTGAGAGTGGGGCCGCAGGCGTGCAGGGTATAGCAGCCTGACGCTGCGGCAAAAAGATAGAGAAGGATATTTGATATATGAAATGTACCATTCTGCATGAAGGCAAAGGCCGGATGCGTGTGCATGTGGAAAACGTCCGCATGACTTTGCACCGTGCCGATGTGCTGGAAGCATATCTGAACCACAAAGATGCCATCGTCCATGCCGCCGTTTACGAGCGCACCGGCGATGTGGTCATTACCTATACCGGCAAGCGCACCGCTGCCATTGCTGTACTGGCGAGCTACAAGTTCGATGTGGCCGAGTATGACGCTTTGGTCACCTCCGCCGACAGCCGCAGGCTGAACCGTGAATATCAGGATAAGATGTTTGATCTTGTGGCAGGCCGCGCCCTGCGCAAGCTGTTCCTGCCCGCGCCCCTTGACGCTGCCTACACCGCCTTCCGCTCCATCCGCTTTCTCTGGAAGGGTGTGCGCTGCGCGCTGCACCGCAAACTGGAAGTGGAAGTGCTGGATGCTTTGTCCATCGGCGTCTCGCTGCTGCGCGGCGACTTTGCCACCGCAGGCTCCGTGATGTTCCTGCTGAACCTCGGTTCTCTGCTGGAAGAGTGGACCCGCAAGAAGAGTCTGGACGATCTGGCCCGCAGCATGGCCCTGAACGTGGACAAGGTGTGGGTGCGCAGTCAGGGCACCGAAGTGCTGGTACCGCTCACCAAGGTGCGCTCCGGCGATGAGGTGGTCGTGCGCAGCGGCAACATGATCCCGCTGGACGGCACCGTTCTGGAAGGCGAAGCCATGGTGAATCAGGCTGCTTTGACCGGCGAGTCCATGCCGGTGCGCAAGGCAGAGGGCTCCACCCTCTATGCCGGCACCGTCGTGGAAGAGGGCGAATGCGTCTTTGTGGCAAAGGCCGAGGGCGGCTCCAACCGCTACGACAAGATCGTTTCCATGATCGAGGAATCCGAAAAGCTCAAGTCCAGCACCGAGAACCGTGCGCTGGTGCTGGCCGACAAGCTGGTGCCCTGGTGTCTGGGCGCAACGGTGGTCACCTATCTGCTCACCCGCAACGCCACCCGCGCCATCTCCTGCCTGATGGTGGACTTCTCCTGTGCGCTCAAGTTGTCCATGCCGCTGGCCGTCCTCTCCGCCATGCGCGAGTGCGGCAGCTATCACATCACCGTCAAGGGCGGCAAATATCTGGAAGCGCTGTCTCAGGCCGACACTATCGTGTTTGATAAGACCGGCACACTCACCCGCGCTACCCCGCAGGTGGTGGATGTGGTTCCCTTCTCCGGCTGCAACGAGCGCGAAGTTCTGCAGCTGGCCGCATGTCTGGAGGAGCATTTTCCCCACTCCATGGCCAACGCCGTGGTGCGTGCCGCCAAGGAGCGCGGCATTTCCCATGAGGAGATGCACTCCGAGGTGGAATACATCGTGGCCCACGGCATTGCAAGCCGCGTGGGCGGCGAGCGCGTGGTCATTGGCAGCCACCACTTCGTCTTTGAGGACGAAAAGTGCATCGTGCCCGCCGACGAGCAGGCAAAGTTTGATGCTCTCAAGCCGGAGCATTCGCACCTGTACATGGCAGCCAGCGGCCAGCTGGTGGGCGTGATCTGCATTTCCGACCCGCTGCGCCCGGAAGCCGCCGCTGTGCTGAACGGACTGCGTGCGCTGGGCATCCGGAACACCGTCATGATGACCGGCGACAGCGAGCGCACCGCTGCCGCCATTGCAAAGCAGGTGGGCGTGGACCGCTTCTTTGCCGAGGTGCTGCCCGAGGACAAGGCAAACTTCGTCCAGCAGGCCAAGGCCGAGGGCCACACCGTTGTGATGATCGGCGACGGCATCAACGACTCCCCCGCCCTGTCCGCTGCCGACATTGGCATTGCCATCAACTCCGGCGCTGCCATCGCCCGCGAGATCGCAGACGTGACCATCAAAGCCGACAGTCTGGAGGAGCTGGTGGCCCTCAAGGCCATCGCCAACTCTCTGCAAAAGCGCGTGCATGCAAACTACCGTTTCGTGCTCACCTTCAACTCGGCCCTCATCGCGCTGGGTGCTCTGGGCATCCTGCAGCCGGCCTCCTCTGCCATGCTGCATAATCTCTCCACCATCGGCATCAGCCTGAAGAGCATGACCAATCTCCTGCCGGAGAACAAGGCTCTGCAGCTGAAAGCATAATTACCGCAAAAAATAACGCCGTGTCTGAACATTCGACACGGCGTTATTTTTTTATCTGTTATTCCAGCCCGATCTGCTGTGCATACTCTTCCAGCAGCTCCCGCTCCAGGAACGGGGTCTTGACACCCTCGCGGTCACGGTAGGTCTCGTGGCCCTTGCCAATGACGGCGATCAGGTCGCCCTCCTGCGCGTGATCCACTGCGTAGTGCAGTGCATCCAGACGGTCGGGGATCTCCACGAACTTTGCATCCGGGTTGCCCTTGTTCATGCCCACGCGGATATCAGCAAGGATGTCCTCCACCTTTTCAAAGCGGTTGTTGTCCTCGGTAAGGATGGAGAAATCCGCCATCTTGGCGCAGATCTCGCCCATGCCGTAGCGGCGCAGCTTGGAGCGGTTGCCGCCGCAGCCGAACACCACCACCAGACGGTGGGGCTTGTAGGCCCGCAGAGTGGTGAGCAGGCTTTCTGTGGACACCTCGTTGTGGGCGTAGTCCAGCAGGATGGTGAACTTTTTGCTGATGGGCACCAGCTCCACGCGGCCCTTGACCACGCACTTGCCAAGGCCGTCGTGGATGGCCTGATCCGGCAGGCCCAGCACCTTGCCCACCGCCAGAGCTGCCAGCGCGTTGTACACGCTGAACTCACCGGGCATGTTCACCTTCACATCCATCTCGTCCTTGCCGGTCACATGGAACTTCACGCCCAGAAAATCGTGGGTGCGCAGCAGTTCAAAGCCGGTCTCGCGGTAGTCCGCCTGCTCAGCGCGGCCATAGGTGACAAGGCGGCAGGTGTGGCCTTCCAGAAGTGCTTCGGTATTCTCATCGTCAATGTTCACCACGCCCACGTCGCAGCGCTTGAACAGCTGGCCCTTCCAGCTGCGGTACTCCTCAAAAGTCTTGTGCTCGCCGGGGCCGATGTGATCCGGCGAAAGGTTGGTGAACACGCCCACATTGTAGTGCACACCGGCCACGCGGTCCATCATCAGGCCCTGGCTGGAAACCTCCATCAGCGCGGTGTCGCAGCCTGCATCCAGAAATTCCCGAAAGGTCTTCTGCAGTTCGTAGCTTTCCGGAGTGGTGTTGGCAGTATCCTTGTGGCGGCCCATATAATAAATGCCGTTGGTGCCGATCATGCCCACCTTGCGGCCTGCAGCTTCCAGCACGCTCTTGATCATGTGGGTGGTAGTGGTCTTGCCCTTGGTGCCGGTCACACCGATCATGGTCATCTGGCGGGACGGGTTGCCGAAAAGGTTCGCGCTCATCAGAGCCATGGCATAGCGGCTGCTTTCCACCTTGACCACGGTCACGCCCGGCATGGCGGAAAGGTCGATGTCGTGCTGGATGACCAGTGCGCTGACACCCTTTGCCGCGCAGTCGGCGGCAAACTCATGGCTGTCACGCTGGGTGCCCACGATGCACACGAACAAAAGGCCCGGTGCCGCCTTGCGGCTGTCGTAGATGATATCCGAGATCTCGGTGTCCAGACTGCCCTGCGCAAGGGTAAAGGGCACGCCTTCCAGTAACTGTTCCAGTTTCATACTGCACACGCTCCTCAAAACATTTTGTCACATGGGGTTTTCTTCGTTATTTGCGGTCATGCGGGCGGGGTCGGTCAGCGGTGTTTCTTCCGCAGCTGCCGCCGTATCGTCCGCAGGCTGGGCCGCAGCGGCATCCTCTGCACCGTCTGCCGCAGTATCCTCGGCAGCAGAGGTGTCAGGCTCTTCCGGCACGGTCTTTTCCGGCACAACATAACCGGAGGGCAGGGTCGGCTGGCCCTGTGCAAAGTAAATTTTACGGGTGCTGCCCGCGCTGACATGGCTGAAATCCAGTCTGCCGGTGTCGGTAGGGGCACAACCCTTGCCGTCGGCATTGGTCAGCACATAGCGTGCGCGGTCCAGCTTATAATCCAGATCGTTCCGTGTACCCAGAAGCACACTGACACGATCCTGATACAAAAATGCCATCTGGTCGGTGTCCGCAAATTCCATGCGGGTCACATCGTCCAGCATCCCATACTCTTCCAACTTTGCCTGCAGCTCATTCAGCGCATCCAGACGGTCGTCCGTCTGCACCGCTGCCGAAGCTGCTGCCGAACCGGATGCATCCGATGCCGCCGGGTCTGCCTGCGCTGCAAAGGTCAGCTGGTCGCCGGGTGTCACCGACACCGGCTCGCCGCCGTATAGGGTCTTGAGTTCTTCCGGCTGAGCAGACTCGCAGGCCAGGATCTTGAACTGATCCGAGAGGGTCAGCCAGCCGCTCTTCGTCTGCATGGCATAGGTAGGCACCGCCTCGGTCACCTGCACCACCACCGTGTTGGGGTAATCCCGAACTACCCTGATGGATTCCAGCAGCGGGAACTGCTTTTCCAGTTCCGCTTCCTTGGCGGCGGGGTCAAAGCTGAAAATGTTCTCTTCGGTCTGCACACCCAGTGCCTGCAGGATCTGGCTGCTGGAATAGCCGCCCACCTCCTGCACTACGGTGCCGTCCGCCGTCTGCACCTGAATGGTGCCAATCTTAAACAGCATGGTCATGGTCAGGTAAACACCGGCGGCGATCACGGCCAGCAGGGTCACAAAGGCCATCAGCCGCCGCAGCATCCGCCGCCGCTTCAGTGCAGCGCGGGTCAGGCGGCGCTTCTTGCGTTTTTCCCGCTGTACCGGGTCGCGTGGCTGCTGTTGTGCCGGACGCAGACGCTGGTTTTTGTAGCGCTGCTGCGCTGCCTGAGCCGCTGCCTTGCGCGGCTTCTGCCCCTGTGAACGGCGCTGCTGCGGCTTGCGGGCCGTGCCGGATGCACGCTGTTCCGGCTGGGCCGTGCGGCTTCGCTGCGCGGTGCGGTTCCGGTTCTGACCGCTGGTGCGCCGGGTGCCGCTCTGTTCGGTGCGGCGCGGCTGCGAAGGGAACTCGATGCTGTTATCGGTACGGGTGCGGCGCACCGTACCATTGGCGGTGCGATCCGGCGCAAAGCTCAGCGGTTCCCCGTTGAAGCCATAGCGCCCGTCCGCACTGCCGGAAGATCCTTTTTGTTGTGAAGGCGGCGGAGTATGCTGCAGGTCTTTCCGCAGGTCGTAGATATTGCCGTTGTTTCTGTTATTGCGGTATTGCTGCATGGCGCACACCTCCTTTCCGGTTTAGGTTTTGTTTTACTTCTGCACCAGTTTCATCAAAGCGTCTGCAATACGGTCAAGGCTGTCATCCACCGACAGGCTGCGGGCATTTTTGCCCATCTCAGCCAGCTTGCCGGGCTGTGCCAGCATGTCGGACACCGTGCTCACCAGCTTTTCGCCGGTCAGGTCTTTTTCCTCGATCACCACAGCGGCATCGGACTTCTGCAGTTCCATGGCATTGAAGTACTGGTGGTTCTCAGCCACATTGGGGCTGGGGATGAGCACGGCTGCACGGCCAACAGCTTCCAGCTCGGCCAGCGTCAGCGCACCGGCGCGGCTGATGACAAGGTCTGCCGCAGCCAGCAGTTCCGGCATATTGTTGATGTATTCCTTCACCACAAGGCCGTCGCCCTCCGCGAAGTTCTTTTCCTTTTCCAGATCCTTGAACAGCTGCACACCGTACTGGCCGGTAGCGTGGAGATGCAGCACCGGCTTCTTCTCGTGCTGTTCCCATGCACACAGGTCAGCCACCACCTCGTTGACGCGGCGTGCGCCAAGGCTGCCGCCGAAGGAAAGGATCACCGTGCGGTCGCCCGCGCCCAGCTCAGCGCGGATGGCATCGCGGTCCTTTACCTTGGTGAACACCTCCGGGCGCACCGGATTGCCCACCACGATGGTCTTATCAGGTGCGCCCAGCTTTTCCACAGCAGCAGGCACGGCGGCAAACACGAGATCCACATCCGGTGCCAGCAGCTTGTTGGTCACGCCGGGGAAGGCGTTCTGCTCATGAATGGCGGTGTGGATGCCCATTTTGGCGGCACAGCGCACCACCGGGCCGGACACATAGCCGCCGCAGCCGATCACAAGATCAGGTTTGACCTCCTTCATAATGGCCTTTGCCTTGGGGCCAGAGAGAGCCAGATTCCACAGCGTAACGATGTTGCGCTTGATGTTGTTCAGCGACAGCCTGCGCTGGAAACCGGTGATCTCGATATGGTGGAAGGGATAGCCCGCCTGTCCTACCAGACGGTACTCCATGCCCTCCTTGCGGCCGGCAAAGTGGATCTCGGCAGAAGGGTCTGCCTTTTTGATAGCACCTGCAATGGCAAGTGCCGGGTTGATATGGCCGGCAGTGCCGCCGGCAGCGATCAGAACTCGCATGACGATTCCTCCTCTATTATTAGTGCATCTGGGCAGGTCATCGGGGAGCTTCCCACTGGCCTGCGCCCTCAAAACAGTCGTTACAGTTCATTGCGCGCACGGCGGGCATCGTCCAGATTGATGGTACGGTCCTTCAGCTCAGCATCACGCTGAGCCTTTGCAGCCTGCCGCTGTGCGTGGGCCGCTGCCCTCTGCTGCGCCGCCCGCTCTCCGTTGCGCCCAATGTTCACCATCACGCCCATTTCTGCCAGCAGCAAGATCAGACTGGTGCCGCCGGACGAGAAAAACGGCAGGCTGATGCCGGTATTCGGGATGGTGTTGGTGACCACGGCGATGTTGCAGAACACCTGCCAGGCGATCTGCGCCATAATGCCAATCCCCACCATGGTGCAGAACTGGTTCTCGGCCTTATAGGCGATCATCAGGCCCTGCGCTATGAGCAGTATGAACAGCACGATGATGAGCACCGCACCGATGAAGCCCAACTCTTCGCACACCACACTGAAGATGAAGTCGTTGGTGCTTTCCGGCAGCCAGAGCTGCTTTTCCACGCTGTTGCCAAGGCCAAGGCCCTTCAGTCCGCCGGAGCCGATGGCGTACAAGCTTTGCTTGGTCTGGTCGTTCAGCGCTTCCAGATCATCGGACCATGTGTTCAGGCGGTCCTGCAGATATCCAATGGATTCCACCAGCGTCAGGGCCGGTTTCAGCAGCAGAGCCGCCGCTGTGGCCCCGCACCATGTCAATACACCGCCGCAGCCGGTCAGCATGAGGATGGTGCCCACGATGGCGGTGGTCAGCAGGATGCCGGACATGTGCGGCTCTAAAAACAGCAGCACCACCACCGGTACCAGCGGCAGCACCGGCACGACCAGCTGCCTTACGATGCGGATGAACAACCAATCCTTTGGCTTGATCTTTTCTCTCAGCGACGGGCTGAACCGGCCGATCTGCGGCGCACTTGCCGCCAGATGGGACGAGAGCAGGATCATCTCAAACTTTGCCACCTCAGAGGTTTGCAGAGTCAGGCCGCCCAGACGGATCCAGCGGCGGCAGCCGTTCAGCGGTGCAAAGGTCAGCGTGACGGCCAGCATGGCCAGCACCACCCAGTACAGCGGCTTGCTCGCCCAGCGCAGGAAGCGGTGATCCACATAGCTCATGACTACCATACAGCCAATGCCAATGGCCATGCAGATAGCCTGCTGCTTGATGTAGTGCAGGCTGTCGCCCATGCGCAGGTAGCCGGTGGTATAGCTTGCGCTGTACAGCATTACAAGGCCGAACACCATGATAATGGCCAGCGTTGCCAGCCAGTTGAGCAGCAGCCGGTTCCACGGTCCCGGGTCCCGCTGCAGCGGCGGCGTCCATGCACTTTCTTTTTGGTTTTTATGTTGTCTGCGGGTGGCTGCCATTGCCACGCCCCCTTATTTTCAGAATCAGGCGCTCAGGCCCAGCGTGCCAGACGCACGGCCAGCGCCAGCCCGCACACGCTCAGTGCGCACAGGCTGTAAAAAATATTCACTGCACTCATGCCGCGCTTTTCCAGCCAGCGGTGCAGCGGCGCCGCCGCAAACAGCGGCCTGCCCTTCCAGCGGCAGAACAGGACCTGCAGCACCACCATGCCGCCCTCCACCCAGAAGGGCAGTGCCAGCGGGATGCTCAGCTCTGCGTAGCCAATGCACAGCGGGATGCAGCCAATGGCTCCCGCTGCATACAAGCAGCCGCACCGGCCGGGGTGCAGCTTTGCCGGTGGAAAATCCCACAGCAGAAAGGCCATCAGTGCACCGGCCAGTGCCGCCGGGAATACTGCCAGCGGGAACCAGCCCAGCTGCGTTTCCAGCATCATCAGGCCCAGCATGGCCGCAAAGGCCGCGCCGCACACCGTGCCGTCGGCACCATCGGCCACGCGGGCCGCCTCGGCCAGCGCCACCAGCAGCACAGCCCACAGCAGCGGTGCCAGCGCACATTCCACATAGCCTGCTCCCGGCAGGATCAGCCCTGTGGGCAGGCACCCGTTCAGTGCCAGCAGACCCAGCACCAGCACTGCAGCGATGCATTCCAGTGCAAGGCGCTGTGTGCGGCGCAGGCCAAGGCCTAAACCGTTCGGGTAGCGGCCGCGGATGCGGGCCAGATCATCGGCCAGCCCCACTGCGCCAAAGGCCAGCGACCCCAGCAGTGCAATGAGCAGGCGGGAGGTCATCTGCCGGTCGCTGCCAAGCAGGGAAGGCTGTGCAGCACATGCGGCCAGCCAGCCCACGCCCACAGCGGCAAGGGTGCCCACCATCAGGCACAGCCCGCCCATGGTAGGCACCGGGCTGTCCGGGGCATCGCTGTCCGGCTGTGTACCGCGTGCCGCACGCTGCAGCTCCCGCAGCAGCGGCACCATCATATTGCCGAGCGCCGCAGTCAGCACAAAACCCAGCACCGACGCGACGACCAAGGCGAAACGAATCATTTTTCAATCTCCAAATTCATGCCAAAGGGTTATTCTTCGGCATCTTTCTGCTCTGCGTAGAAAATTTCCAGCACTTTTTCCAGCGCCATGCCGCGGCTTGCCTTCACCAGCAGGGCATCGCCCGGCTCTATCCGGTTCAGCAGAGCATCCGCTGCCTCGCGGTAGTTGTTGGCATGGAGGGTCTTGACCCCCTTGGCCGCAGCCACCACAGCCGTGCGCTTTGCGTTTTCGCCGTAGGTCACAAGGCAGTACAGATCACTCTCCGCAGCCAGACGGCCCAGCTCCTCGTGGGCTTCGCGGGACAGCTCGCCCAGCTCCAGCATATCGCCCAGCAGGGCAAAGCGGCGCTTGCAGGGGAATTCCTTGAACATGGCAAGCGCGGCCTTCATGCTGTCGGGGTTTGCATTGTAGCAATCCTCAATGACGGTAACGCCCTTGCTGTGCACCACCTTCTGGCGGCGGCCGGTCTGCTCAAAATTGGAAAGCCCCTTGATGACACCGCGCGGGTCGCAGCCCAAGCGGGTGGCGGCGCAGTAGGCAGCCAGAGCGTTTGCCACATTGTGCTTGCCCATGGCCGGGATCTTGACCACAAAGGTGCCCTCTTCCTGATCTTCCAGCACAAAGCTCATGCCGTCCTCTTCCTGCCGGATGGACAGTGCACACACATCAGCGTTCTCATCTGCCAGACTGAACCATACCGGCTTCACGTGGGCGGGCAGCTTTGCGGCGCGCAGGAACTTATCATCATAGTTCAGCACCAGCGGTGCACCCTCCGGCAGGCCGTTGCAGATCTCCAGCTTTGCCTTGCAGATGTTCTCCTGACTCCCCAGATTGCCGATGTGGGACACACCGATGCAGGTAATGATGCCCACATCCGGGCGTGCGGCCCGGGCCAGACGGTCGATCTCGCCCGCATGGCTCATGCCCATCTCGATCACGGCATACTCAGTGCTGCTTTCCAGCCGCATCAGGGTGCGGGGCATGCCCAGTTCATTGTTCTGGTTGCCCTCGGTCTTGATGGTCTCGCCAAAGCCTGCAAGGGCGGCGTAGGTCATCTGCTTGGTGGTGGTCTTGCCCACGCTGCCGGTCACACCCACCATCTTGGGGTGATACTGGCTGCGGTAGTTCGCGCCCATCACCATCATGGCGTGGTAGCTGTCCGGGCAGAGGATGGCCTTTTCCGCAGGCACGCCCTCCACCGGGTGGTTCACCACCACATAAACAGCACCGTTCTCCAGTGCTTTGGCCGCAAAATCGTGGCCGTCAAATTTTTCACCCGGGAACGCTACAAAAATGCAGCCGGGCCGCACCTCGCGGCTGTCGGTGGTCACCAGTTCCACCTGCACCTCTTCCCGGATGAAGTCTGCGGGCACCAGCCCTGCCAGAAGCTTGCTTGCAGAAATTTTTTCCATTGTTCATGTCCCCTCTCGTTATTTTATCAGCTGGTTCGCCCTCTCCGTCACGCGGCTTACGCCGTGCCACCTCTCTCAAAGTAAGAGGCCTTTGCAGGCCACGCAGGCTTCATCTTTTTGCCAAGGATCCCCCTTTGGGGGAGCTGGACGCGAAGCAGCCTGAGAGGGCGAGCATGTTTATCTCTTTTCATCCACAGGTAATGGTCACGACGGTGCCGCGCTGCACACTGGAACCGGGGTCTGCACTCTGGGCCTGCACGGTGCCGTTCGCATTGCCCTCCACCACACAGTTCAATCCGGCGGCAGACAGCATCTGGCGGGCAAAGTCCGCGCTCTTGCCGGTCACATCCGGCACATCGGTATGGCTGCCCTCATAGGTATCGGTATACAGGTACACGGTGGTGCCGTAGGCCACCTTTGCACCCGCGTGCGGATACTGGTAAGTGACAGCTGCTGCCGCCTGACTGGTGGTGCTTTCGGCCAGCTGATGCCTGAGGCCCTTGATGTTCAGCTGCACCTGCGCACTGCTCCACTCGGTGCCCACCAGATTCGGCACAGTGACCACAGTCTGGCTGCGATCCTCGCCGTCGGCGGCAATGCCAAGGTAGGGTGCGATCTCGCTGATGATGTTGCCCACAACGGGCGCTGCCAGCAGGGACGAGTAGTCCGTTCTGGCGTTGTTGGGGTCATCCAGCATCACATAGACGATGATCTCCGGGTCGTCGGCGGGCAGGACAGCGGCAAAGGATGCCACCTTCTTGTAGTCGCCGTCAGCGCGGCGGTCCATGTTCAACTGTTCGGAAGTGCCGGACTTGCCGCCGATACGGTAGCCGGACACATAGGCATACTTGCCGCCGCCGGTACCGGCGCCCACCTCATATTCCATGATCTGGCGGATCACATTGCTGGTGCTCTCGCTGATGACCTGACGGCGCACATTGGCACCGATCTCCTCGATCACGTTGCCATTTGCATCGGTGATCTTATCCACCACATGGGGCGTGACCAGATAGCCGCCGTTGACGGCTGCGGCCACAGCGGTGCACATCTGCAGCGGGGTGATGGCCATTGCCTGACCAAAGGCCGAGGAAGCCAGCTGCACTTCGCCCAGCTGGTTGGCCTTATAATACTGCATGAAGCCCGTCTCACTGGGCAGGTCCACGCCGGTGCGGCTGGTAAAGCCAAAGGCATCGAAGTAGTTATAGAAGGTCTGGGAGCCAACGCGCTGGCCCAGCTGGATATAGTAGATATTGCAGCTCTGACGCAGAGCTTCGGCCAGTGTGATGGTGCCGTGGGCTTTGTGGCCTGCGCAGTGGTAGGTCTCCTTTGCCACGCCGTAAGCACCGGCGCAGGTAAAGGTGGTGTTGATGTTTGCAAGGCCGGAGTCCACGCCCATGGCCGAGGTGATCACCTTGAACACACTGCCGGGGTAGTACAACTCGGTGATGGCCTTGTTTTTCCACTGGATATCGCGGAAGTAGCCGGAGTAATCGGCCTCCTCGTCCAGAATGCGGTTGCCGTTTGCATCCTTCAGCTCGTTGCCGTTCTCATCCTTTTTGTAGATGCCGTACAGCTCCGGCTCAGCGCGCACCAGCTCGTTGAGGTAATCCAGATTTGCGCTGTAGTCCAGCGGGTCGTTGGGGTCAAAATCCGGCTTGGACGCCATGGCAAGGATGGCACCGGTCTTGACGTTCATCACGATGGCGCAGCCGCGGTTCTCCACCGTGTTGGCTGCAATGGCTTCGTTCAGATACCGTTCCACGATCTCCTGAACATTCACATCCAGCGAAAGCACCAGATTGGAGCCATCCTTGGCTGCAAAGGTGGTGGCATTCTCGTCCGCAATGGCGTTGCCGTAGGCATTGCGCTGGGTAATGGTGCGGCCATCCACACCGGCCAGCGTGGACTGATAGGATTTTTCCAGACCGTAAGTACCAATGCCGTCCGCATCGGTAAAGCCCAGCACTGCCGCTGCAAACGCTCCGTAGGGGTAATTGCGCTGGAAGCTCTTCTCGCTGCCGACCGAGATATTACCCTTGCGGGAGGTCTCAGTGGCACGCTTGTGTGCCTTGTTGAACTGGGAAACGTAGGATTCGATGGACAGCTTGACAGCGTTGTTCACCTTGGTGGCCAGCACCTGATACTTGGTGTCCGTCTTGGAAAGTGCATCGTAAACCTTCTGGTACTGGGTCTGGTACGCTTCCGAGGAAGTGTCCACCGCGTCCAGACTTTCGCCGTCGCCGGAAAGCAGGCGCAGGGTCAGTTCCCGGCTGACCTCGGCGCACATGGCAGTGTCCAGCGTGCGCACCGTCTCCTCATCCTTGCCGGTGGTGGTATATAAGATTTTGCTGTTGTCCGGGTCGGCCCAGATGGTCCACACCACGCTGGTGGAGGCCAGCGTGATGCCGGAGGTATCGTAGATCTCGCCGCGGGTGGCCTTGATGGTGGTATCCAGCAGCTGCTGCTTTGCGGCCAGCTGGCGGTAGGTGTCACCGTTTTTGATCTGGATATCATACAGGCTGTAGGTCACACGGGCCGCAGCAAGGCCCATGACCACAAGGGCCAGACCGCCGCAGATCAGACTGGTTCTGGGGTTCATGCGGGCACCGGTGCTGGTTTCCGGCCAGGGGCCTTTTATTTTTTTGATGAATTTTCGGAAGAATTTCGACATGGTATGCTCCTGCGGCAGCGGGCACTTGCTGCCTTCTGCCGCGCTTTTGTCAAATTTGGAACTGCCCTGCAAACAGGGTGTATAAACCGAAAAAGCGTGCGCTGCCGCACGCTTTCCCGTATTTGGTTCACTTTACAGTGCCAAGAATGTTCACGGCACCGTTGTAGATAAAGTCGGTCCACTGCCGCACAGCGGACTGGGTGCGCTCCAGCGTGTCGCTCTCGCCCAAACGGATGTAGGTGATCTGGCTCTGATCAATTTTCATCAGGCCCAGCCTGCCGGCCGTCTCTTCCACGCTGGTAATGTTGGTCTTGCTGTTCAGGGTGCTGTTATAGTAAGTATACTGGCTCTGCTCACTGACCAGCTGAGCCTTTGCGTCCTGAATCTGGTCGTTCAGCTCCACCAGCTTGGACTCGCTCCACAGCAGGCTGATGGCAAACCCCACCAGCAGTGCTGCTGCTACCAGATGCATGGCGTTGTGCACCGCTGCCTGCAGCGGTGAAAGCCGACGCTTGCCGCCCTTTGCTACCCGCAGATCTGCCTTGCGCTGTGTCTGCGGGGCTTTTCTGCGGCGTACCGCGTTATAATCGTATGCTGCCTGACCCATGGTTTGCTCTCCTCCTCACACAACGGCTTCTGCCGTTCAGCATTTTTCCAAAACTCTCAGGTGGGCGGACCGGCTGCGCCGGTTCTCTTCCAGTTCCTGACTGTTTGCTTCAATGGGTTTGCGGGTGATCAGCTTCGCTTTGGCTTTGCCGCCGCATACGCACACCGGAAACTCCGGCGGGCAGGTGCACGCGGTGGACCAGCGGCGGAATTTGTTCTTCACCAGCCGGTCCTCCAGCGAGTGGAAGGTGATCACGCACAGCCGGCCGCCCGGCGCAAGGTGATCGAAAATGGTATCCAGGCCTTCTTCCAGCGCATCCAGTTCATGGTTCACTGCAATGCGCAGCGCCTGAAAGGTGCGGCGGGAAGGGTTCTTGTTTTTGCGGCGTTCTGCTGGCGGCATGGCGCTGGCCACGATATCTGCCAGCTGCAGGGTCGTTTCGATGGGAGAATTCTCCCTTGCCTCCACGATCCTGCCCGCGATCTGCCATGCGAAAGGTTCTTCGCCGTAATCCCGCAGGATGCGTGCCAGCTCTTCGCGGCTCTCGGTGTTCACAAGGTCCGCTGCCGTTTCGCCCTGCTGGCTCATCCGCATGTCCAGCGGTGCATCCGCACGGTAGGAAAAGCCGCGGGCCGCATCGTCCAGCTGATGGCTGGAAACGCCCAGATCCAGCAGCGCGCCGTTGACCTTGTCGATGCCAAGGCTTTCCAGAGCTTGTCCGGCATAGCGGAAGTTGATCTGCACCACCGTGGCAGGCAGGCCCGCAAGGCGGGCACGCGCGGTCTGCACCGCGTCCGGGTCCTGATCCAGCGAGATCAGCCTGCCGCCCTTTTCTGCGTCCAGCCGCAAGGCGATCTGGCGGGAATGTCCCGCGCCGCCTGCGGTGCCATCAAGGTAGGTGCCGGCCGAATCAATGGCAAGACCCTCCAGACACTCGTTCAGCAGAACGGGGATATGCTCAAACGAGGCCGGGTCAAAGGCTGCTTGTGTTTCAAGTTCCATCGCTGCGGCCTCCTTTCTCAGTTCATAAGCTTTCCGTGTTCCGGGCACTGTGCACACAGCGCACACTTTTACCCGATGACACAGTTTTATTTTAACAAATCAGGCCCCTGATTGCAAGGGTTTGTGCTCCCGTTTTTGCCGCAAAATGCAACAAAAAAAGTCCCTGTCGGCCGTCATTTCTGCCTGCAGGAACTTTGGTTTTTGCCGTATGTGTAATTTGTGTGTGAAAAAGGCTGTCTTCAGCCGTTTTTCTTGGCGTTCTGGCGCAGATTTGCGCGCACATTCTTTACCTGTGCCGCATTTTCCACCATTGTTTCCTCGGTGTTCTTGAGCATGTTGTCGCAATAGTCGGTCACGGTCTGGCGCAGGGTGCGGGCCTCGTTCTGGGCTGCAGTGGTGATTTCCCCGGCGCGCTGCTGTGCAGCCTTCACGATCTCGGCTTCACTCACCAGAATGCGCGCCCGCTCCTCAGCCTTTTTCACAATGGCCTGCGCCTGTGCGTTGGCCGTCTCCACGATCTGAGCGCGGTCGTTCACGATCTGCTGGGCCTGCCGCAGCTCTCCGGGCAGGTTTGCGCGGATCTCGTCCAGATAATCCCGGATCTGCTCCACATCCACGATCTTTTTGCCGCCGGAAAGGGGCACATTGGCACCTTCCTCCAGAGCATCCTCAATGGTATCCAAAAGTTCGTTCACGTTCATAGTGCTTCTCCCTTCGGTTCGTTCTCGGCAGGGTCTGTGTTCTGCATGGGCTTTGTGTATTTCCACAGCAGCACCCTGCCGTACTTGTACTGTTTTTTCAGGGTCAGGCCGCCAGCTTCGGCCGGCAGCACGATGCCGGTCTCGCTCTCGCACAGCACGATGCCGCCGGGCGCGGTGCATTTATCCACCACAGGCAGGATCTTTTCCAGTGTACCATTGCGGAAGGGCGGGTCCAGCAGTACGATGTCGAACTGCTCGCGGCAGGCGGAAAGATACCGCGCAGCCTCGCCGATATTGACGCGGCTGCGGTCGAACACGCCGCAGGCCTTGCAGTTGCGCATGATGATGTTCACCGCCTCGCGGTTCTCGTCCAGAAACACGCAGCGCGCCGCGCCGCGGCTCAGTGCTTCAATGCCAAGCTGGCCGCTGCCCGCATACAGGTCCAGCACCCGTGCGCCGGGCAGGTCGAACTGGACGATGCTGAACATCGCCTCCTTTACCTGCGAAAGGGTGGGCCGGGTCACGTCGGTCCCCGGCAGGGCCTCCAGACTGCGGCCCCGGGCTTCTCCTGCGATCACGCGCATGTTCTCTTTCCTCCTCCTTGCAGCCGGAAGATGTGGCTGCAAACACGTTTTTTGTATCACTTTATTATCACCCAACTGCATATTCTTGTCAAGGGCCGCGCGTTGCGCCGTCTGGCGGTTTGTGCTACAATAAAACCGGCAGCGCCGGGCTTTTGCGGCGCATTCTGGCATAAAAGGAGAGTATTCCCATGAAAGTTCTGCTCATCAACGGCAGCCCGCACGAAAAAGGCTGCACCTATACCGCCCTTTCGCTCATTGCAAAGGAACTGAACGATGCCGGTGTGGACACTGAGATCCTGCATGTCGGCGGCAAACCCGTGGGTGGCTGCATCGGCTGCGGCGGCTGTGCCGCAGGCAATGGCTGCGTGTTTGGCGGTGTGGTCAACGAGGCCATCGAGAAGGCCAAAACTGCCGATGGCTTCGTGTTCGGCAGCCCGGTGCACTATGCATCCGCATCCGGCAACATGACCAGCTTCATGGACCGCCTTGCCTACGCAGGCGGCAGATATCTGGCCTACAAGCCCGCCGCCATCTGCTGCTCGGCCCGCCGCGCCGGCACCACCACCACGCTGGACCAGCTGGTAAAGTACCCGCAGTTCTTCCACATGCCGCTGGTGAACGGCTCCTACTGGGCCATGGTGCACGGCTCCAATGCCGAGCAGGTGCTGCAGGATGCCGAGGGCTGCGCCGTAATGCAGGAGCTGGGCCGCAACATGGCATGGCTGCTGCACTGCATCGAAGCAGGCAGGGCCGCTGGCTTTGAACACCCGCAGAACCCCAAGCGCCCCATGACCAATTTTATCCGCTGATTGGAAAATCAATTTCTGATCCAGAGGCTCAGAACAGTCCGTAAGCTGCTCTGAGCCTCTTTTTCTTTGCAGTCCACGCCATTTCGTGCCAAAAACAGCAAAAAACCTTTTTCAAAGCGCCTTCCGCTTCTTTTTTCGTTCATAAGTTTGTGTTACTATAAGATGTAAAGTGATTTTAGCAGGATGGAGACCCTTGTATGGAACACTACGATTGGAACGAAGGCTGGCTGTTCACGCCCCGGTTCGACCCGGCACTGGTGCGGCCGGAGTGCGGACTGGAACTGGAACCGGTGCGCATCCCCCACACTGTGCGGGTGCTGCCCTACAATTACTGCAACGAAAATGAATACCAGTGCCTGTGCGGCTACCGGCGGGAGTTTTTTGCACCCAGAGAGTGGGCAGGCCGCACTGTTCTGCTCACCTTTGGTGCCGTTGCCCATGACGCGACCGTGTTCTGCAACGGGCGGCGGCTGTTCCACCACGCCTGCGGCTACACCGCCTTCACGGTAGATCTGACCAGCGCTTTGCATCTGGGCCAGAAAAACGTGGTGGCTGTGCGCTGCGACAGCCGCGAAGATTTGAACATTCCGCCCTTTGGCGGGCAGATCGACCACCTGACCTACGGCGGCATCTACCGTGCCGTCAGTCTGGACATCAAGGAGCCCGCTTACCTGCGGGATGTGTTCATCGAGGCAAAGGCCGAGGGCGATTTCCGCATCTATACCTCCACCGTGGGTGAGACGGTAGGCTGCACACTGCAGGCCGAGATCCGCAGCCCTTCCGGCAGCCGCGCCGCCTACAGCGGCGAGCTTTCCCTGCCCATCACCGGCGTGCTGAACGGTGTGCACCCGTGGAGCATCGAGCATCCCACCCTGTACGCCCTCACCGTACAGCTGATCCGCCCCGGCTCTGCCGGTCTGCCGGACCGTGTGCTGGACGAAAAGACCATCCGCTTCGGTTTCCGCACCGTGCAGTTCGTGGCGGGTGGGCTGTACCTGAACGGTCAGCGCGTGGAGCTGCGGGGCTTGAACCGCCACCAGAGCTACGCCTATCAGGGCTATGCCATGCCGGACAGCATCCAGCGGCTGGATGCTCAGATCCTGAAAAAAGACCTTGGCTGCAACGCAGTGCGCACCAGCCATTCCCCCCAGAGCCCGGCGTTTCTGGATGCCTGCGATGAGCTGGGCCTGCTGGTGTTCACCGAGATGCCCGGCTGGCGGTACATCGGCGACGAGAGCTGGAAGGCGCAGGCCCTGCAGAACTGCCGCGAGATGGTGTGCCAGTGCCGCAACCACCCCAGCATCTTTTTGTGGGGTGCCCGTGTGAACGGCAGCGCCGACGACGAAGCGTTTTATAAGCGCACCAACGAGGCCATCCACCGGCTGGACCCCACCCGCCCCACGGCAGGCGCGCGGAACCACCGCAAGAGCCAGCTGCTGGAGGATGTTTACGCCTACAACGATTACTCTTACCGTGGGCGCGGTGCCGCCTGCGAAGCCCGCGCCGCGGTGACTTCCGATCCCCGCAAGGGCTACCTCATCAGCGAATTCGGCGGGCAGCAGCTGCCCACCAAGCCCTTTGACGACGAGACCCACCGGCTGGTGCAGGCTCTGCGCTATGCCGCCGGGATCAACGATTCCATTGCGCAGCAGGGTGTGGCCGGCAGCTTTGGCTGGTGCATGGCTGATTACAACACCCACCGGGAATTTGGCAGCGGCGACCGCATCTGCTACCACGGTGTGATGGATATGTTCCGCAACCCGAAGCTTTCGGCGGCGGTATATGCAAGCCAGAAAACGCCGCGTTCCCCCTCGGACATCGTGCTGGAAGTCTCTTCCGGCATGGCACTGGGCGACCTGCCCGGCGGCGTTCCCACGGCCTGCTGGGTGTTCACCAACGCCGAAAGCGTGCGGCTGTACCGCGGCAACGACTACATTGCCGAGTTCACGCCTGACCGGCACGGCCGTTTTGCCGCCATGACGCATCCGCCCATTGAAATCAACGATTTTGTAGGTTCTTTGTTGGAAAAGTACGAGGGCATGGACCAGGCCTCCGCCCAGATGACAGCCGCTATCCTGAACGAGATGCGCCGGGATGCCATGGAGCTTTCGCCGCTTTCCAAGGCGCGGATGCTTTCGCTGCGGCTGAGCTGGAATGAGGTAGCCCGCATGTATTACAAATACATCGGCGTGCTTGGCACACCGTGCGCAGCCTACCGTTTTGAAGCCGTGTGGCATGGCCGCGCCGTGCGCACCGTGGTGCGGGAACCGGTGCAGAGCGTCCGGCTGGAATGCACCGTGCACAACCCCATCCTCACCGACGGCCCCACCTGGGACTGCGCCGCTGTCAGCCTGCGCGCCATCGACCAGAACGGCAGCCTGCTGCCCTACTGCGGCGAAGCCGTTCAGCTGAGCGTGGACGGCCCGCTGAAGATCATTGGTCCCAGCGTGGTGCCGCTGCGCGGCGGCATGGCGGGCACCTACCTTGCCACCACCGGCGAAGCGGGCCGTGCCGTGCTGCACTGTCGCATGGAGGGTGCGCTGGATACCGATGCCGTGGTGACCATCCGTTGCCGGGAAGCTTAATTTCCGTCCCTTCATGATAGATTTGCACTCTGTTCAAAATTTCATCATGGTTGACTGGTATCCTAAGAACTGTAAAATAACGGCGGGCGCGCCCGCTTTGATTCCAAAACAAAGGATGCAGGAGTTATGAGAGAAAAATTCCGTCAGTTTATGATCGGCCGCTACGGTACCGATGGCCTGAACCAGTTTTTGAGCATCGCGTCCATCGTGCTGCTGCTGATCTCGCTGCTCACCCGCTTCAGCCTGTTCACATGGCTGGGTCTGGTGCTGCTGGTGCTGTGCTACTACCGCTCGCTCAGCCGCAACATTTCCAAGCGCACGGAGGAGAACTACCAGTACTATGCCCTGAAGGACCGCGTAGACCGTAAGTTCCGCGGTCTGAAGGATCAGTGGGCCAACCGCAAGCTCTACCACTACTACCGCTGCCCCAAGTGCCGCCAGAAGCTGCGTGTGCCCCGTGGCCGCGGCCGCATCCAGATCTCCTGCCCGCGCTGCGGCACCCAGTTCATCAAAAAGAGCTGAGCAGCCATGTTTGGTTATGTTGTGCCCAATCAGGCCGCGCTTTCGGACGAAGCACAAAAGCGCTACCGCACCGCCTACTGCGGGCTGTGCCGCCGCATCGACGCACTGCACGGCCTGCGGGGCCGCTTTACGCTGAGCTATGACCTCACCTTCCTGAACCTGCTGCTGTGCAGCCTGTATGAGGGCGAGACCGAAGCTTCTTCCGGCCACGACCGGTGCCCCATCCACCCCTTGGGCGGTGTGGAATGGCGGGCGGCCTCCCCCACCGATTACTGTGCAGATCTGAGCGTAGCCTTGCACTACTACAACGCCGAGGATAAGTGGAAGGACGACCGCAGCCTGCTGGGCCTTGGATATGAAAAGCTGCTTACCGGCTGTAAGCAGGCTGCCGAGAGCCGCTGGCCCCGTCAGTGCAGCGCCATCCGCACCTGTCTGGACAGGCTGGCAGAATATGAAGCTGCCGGGAGCGAAGATCTGGATGCCGTGTCCGGCTGCTTTGGCGAGCTGATGGCAGAGCTGTTCGACTACCGACAGGATCACTGGTCACCGGAGCTGCGCAGCATCGGCTTCCATCTGGGCAAGTTCATCTACCTGCTGGATGCCTATGACGATCTGGAGCACGACCAGCGCAAGGGGGCCTACAATCCGCTGAAAGCACTCAGTCAGCAGCCCGGCTATGAGGAAGAGATGAAAGAGATCTTTGAGCTGCTGCTGGCGCAGTGTGCCCAGAGCTTTGAACGCCTGCCCTGCGTGGAGGACGCAGACCTGCTGCGCAACATCCTTTACTCCGGCGTATGGCTCAAATACAACTGCAAAACAGCCAAGCAGGCCCGCAGCCGTGGCTGAATGGCGGCTTTGTCTTGATTTTTCCACGGCAATACGGTAGACTATAAACATTGCGCGGCACTGTGGCTGCGCGAAATGAGACGTGAGGAAGTATATCCATGAGAGACCCCTATGAGGTGCTGGGCGTTTCGCGCGGCGCAAGCGATGACGAGATCAAAAAAGCATACCGCGCCAAGTGCAAGCGCTGGCACCCGGACCTGAACCCCAACGATCCTACCGCCGAGGAGCACTTCAAGGAAGTGCAGGCGGCTTACGATGCCATTACCAAGGGCGAGACCGGCCCCCAGATGGGCGGAAATCCCTACGGCAGCTACCAACAACAGGGTTACGGCCAGCAGAGCTACCAGCAGCAGGGTTATCAGAACGGTTACGGCGGTTTTGACGGATTCGATGGCTTTGACCCGTTCGGTTTCGGGTTTGGCTTTGGCGGCTACCAGCAGGGTTACGGCCAGCAGGGCGCAAGCTATTCCGGCTCCGACAGCCCGGAGATGCAGGCCGCCCGCAACTTTGTGGCCAATGGCCGCTATGCGGAGGCCCGCCGCGTGCTGGACGGCATGACCGGCCGCAATGCCCGGTGGTATTATCTTTCCTCCCTCGCAAATCAGGGCTTGGGCAACCGCATCGATGCGCTGCAGGATGCCCGCCGTGCCGTGCAGCTGGACCCGGGCAACACCGAGTACCAGATGCACCTGCGCCGGATGCAGAACCCCGGCCAGACCTACCGCACCACACAGGCCACCTACACCAGCCCCGGCGGCCTGATGCAGTGGTGCTGGAGCATGATCCTGCTGAACCTGCTTTGCAACTGCTGCTGCGGCGGCTGGGGCTTCCGGTTCCGCATGTGATCCCGTTTTTCTCATAAGATACAGCAAGACCCCGCACCTTCTGGTGCGGGGTCTTGCTTTTGCTTTACGACATCACTTTACAGTGATGTTGCGGCTGATCTTGCTGCAGGAGTAATTGCCGCCGATCTCTGCCGTCTGCACATAGGTGCCCGGCTCTGTGGGCAGCTCGCTGGTGGCATCACAGCCCCAGCCGGACTTCTTGTAGCTGTAGCGGATCTTATCGGTGGGCACCACCTGACCATCCACTTCCAGCACAGCCGCTTCATTGAAGCTCTGCAGCTCTTCGGCGGTCATGGGCTTTTCGGCCTGCTGTGCCCAGTACATGCGCACGCCGTTTGTCTTGGGCTTGATCTTGAACATGGCAAAGCCTGCGGTGTTCATATCGCTGCTTTCCAGCGCCAGTGCACCGGCCACATAGTTGCCGGCATCCACCGGCTGCTCGTCCAGATAAATGCGGCTGAACGCGCCCTCCGGCAGATACTTGCGGATCAGGTTCAGCGCAAGGCGCAGGCCGTTGGACACCTGATCGATGGTAGGCACATAGAAGTGCAGTACATCCATCACCGAGACGGCCTCATCGGCCACCCGCAGCAGCACGCTGACATCGTTGCCGTCGATCAGCTGCTTGAGGTAGCTGTACACATTGAACTCCTCTGCCTGATCCGGTGTCTTGGACATCTTCTTGGGCAGCGGGATCATCTTGAGCAACGTGCGGATCTTATCCGACAGCACCAGCGTCACATAGCCATTCGCTTCGCCGCCAACGCCCACCACAACACCAATATACTGGGTATCGGCAGGGTTGGTCTGCACCTCCAGCTTGTAGTTGGAGCCATAAACAAGGTCGCCCGTGGCTTTGAGCCGGATGGAAACCATATCATTCTGCTGCCCCAGCGCTGCATTTTCCTGCGGCAGAGCTGCTGCGGCAAACACCGGCGTTGCTGCCGCGCTGAGCATGAACACTGCTGCCAGTGCAAGAGCTATCAATCGTTTGGCCTTCATTGCTTAAGACCTCCTTATTCTGTAAAGGGATCGCACAGCCGCGCCCCACGGCACACTGCGTCGGGAACCGGCATGATACCATGCCTGTTGTGCCTCGATTTTACCGCAAAACGCTGTTTTGGTCAATAACGTGATTCAAGTAATTCAATTTTTTTATATTTTATGTATGCAAAAAAGAGGGACCTGCCCTCTTCCAGTGGTTTCTCCCTCAAGTTCATTCATCAATAAAATATTCCGGGTGGACGCTGCGGGCCTGCGCCACCGACTGCTTATACCGGCTCAGGTGGCTTTCCAGCGCTTCGCTCACGTCGTCCGCGCTGCCGTGCAGCAGTGCTTCCAGAATTGCCGTGTGCGAGGAGCAGACCGACTTGTTTTCCTCGGTC
Source organism: Faecalibacterium sp. OF03-6AC (assembly GCF_003478175.1). NCBI lineage: Bacteria > Bacillati > Bacillota > Clostridia > Eubacteriales > Oscillospiraceae > Faecalibacterium > Faecalibacterium sp. OF03-6AC. Next base: position 59,366 of record NZ_QUEN01000008.1, read on the forward strand.
TGCAGGCTGAACTTGCGGATGCGCTCCACATGCTGCAGGCTGGCCAGCATGTGGTCGTAGTGAGCTTCCATGCCGCACAACTCAAAGGATTTGCGGTGGAATGCATTATCCAGCTCCAGCATACGGGCAGTGCGGTCCGGCTGGCTCATATCCGCTTCCAGCACACGGTATGTCTCAATGTTGCTGCGGTATTCTTCCTCCTGCCGGGGTGTCACATGGCCGCGCAGCCGGTTCAGGATCTCTTTTTCCAGTGTATAGCGGGCAAACTGCTCCATCTCCATCAACTTCAGGTTGATGGGTGCCACATGGGTGCCGCTCTGCGGTTTGATGTCCACCATGCGGGCCAGATTGAGCATCAGCAAAGCCTCCCGCATGGGCGTGCGGCTGATGCCCAGCTCTTCGGCCAGCTCCCGGTCATTCAGCGGATCACCGGGCTTCAGCTCCATCGTGATGATCCGGCTGCGGATAGTCTGGTATGCCGTTTCGCGCGCACTCAGTGATGACATGTGGTCTCTCTCCCTTCAACCTCCGGTGTAAAGCAAAAATTGATATACTAGTATTGAAGTTATCAAGACCATATTACCCAACCACAGGGCGGCTGTCAAGTGTAGCTGCAACTAAAAATCGCCAACATTTTTCTCTGTTTTGTCAAGACAGGCCTCATGGCAGCACAAAAGCCCTCCGGGTGAAGGGCTTTTGCTGCGTTTACTTTTTAGCGGAACGGTACACCACCGGCGCCCACACAAAGGCCACAGCCAGACCGCACACCACATCAATGATGGAGTGCTGCTTGGTGAACACGGTGGACGCACAGATCAGTGCAGCCCACACCCAGGCCAGAATTTTCAGGGCCGGGCGCTCCTTTGCCAGCTTGCTGTGGCTGAACGCCATTGCCATGCAGGCCGTGCTTTGGCAATGGATGGACGGGCACACATTGACCGAGGCGTCCGCCCTCCAGATCAGCTGCATGATGCTCATTGCAATGTTGCTGCGGCCCACCGCATCCACTGTGGGGCGGATATCCAGACCGTTGGGCAGCCGCATGTACAGGATCAGGCAGAAGGTCATGCCGGAAAACATGGTCAGGCAGAGCTTATCGTAGCTTTGGGTGTCGCACCACCACAGCAGGGCCGTCACACCAGCCAGCAGCACAAACCAGCTGCAATACGGAAAGATGAACCACTCATTGAAGGGGATCAGATCATCAAGTGGGGCGTGGATGATATATTTGGGATCTTTGATGGTCAGATCCAGCCAGAAGAACCAGATCAGATACACCACCCAGTACAGCTGGAACCACAGGTGCGGGCGGCGCCGGCTCCACAATTGTTTGGGATTCATGGTATTTCTCCTATATTTTCAATGTGATGACGTATGATTATACCACATCACGCCATCTTGCGCAAACCTTTCCGGTGCGATAAAATAAAAAGAGTGTTGTAAACCTGCGCTCTGTTTTTGAGCGTATCTATTATAAAAGGAGCCATTATGTTGCAAAGCTTTCCCCCTGTCCGCCTTGCCGCGCTGGATCTGGACGGCACCCTGCTGAACCGGAACAACGAGGTCACCCTTGCCACCCGTCAAGCCATTGCCCGCGCTGTAGAGCATGGCGTGGTGGTGGTGCCCGCCACAGGCCGCCCGCTGGCCAGCCTGCCGCCTGTTGTGGCAAAGCTGCCCGGCATCCGGTATGCCATCACCTCCAACGGTGCCGCCGTGTGGGACCTTGGCGATGACCCCATGGGTGCTGTGCACAGCCGCTATGCCAATGCCGCCCAGCGCCATACCAGTGAGCCCGCCTGCCTGATGCACCGCCTGATGCCGGCAGAAGTGGCACGGGAAGCTTTTGACCTGTTCCAGCAGTACGATGGCGAGCTGAGCGTATTCAGCGACGGCCTTGCCATCAAGACTCCGGAGGGCATTGCAAAGCTCACCTCCCGCACCGCCCACTTTCTCTCCTCCGAGGCGCGGCAGAACCTGACCGACGGCCGCTTTACCGTCATTCCCGGCATCGAGAGCTGGATGTCCCGCCATGCGCACGAGATCGAAAAACTGTGCATGTTCTTCGACAGCACCGAAAAGACCGCCGCTGCCCTGCCAAAGTTTCAGGCTATCCCGGGCGTGTCCGTGGTGCAGGGTTCGCCGGACAACATCGAAGTGACCGCTGCCGGTGTGGATAAGGGCAGTGCCCTGCTGGCTCTGGCCGACCTGCTGGGCATCCCCCACGAGAACACCCTTGCCGTGGGCGACAGCGAGAACGACCGCGCCATGCTGGAAAAGGCAGGGATCGCCGCTGTTATGGCCAACGGAATGCCCCAGATCAAGGCCATTGGCAGCATTGTGAGCGAAGCCGACTGCGACCACGACGGCGTTGCAGAGCTGTTCGGCAGGCTTGGTATTTGAGCAAACAGGGTCAAAACAGCCCCAATTTTCAGGTCATTCGTCATTTTTGTGCAATGTATACAAGCTCTTATGCAAAACATTGTGCTTGTTGAGCATTTCCAAACTCATTTCCGTCGTTTATACTAATAATATGAGCGCACAGTGGGTGCACCATGCCCAAACGGCAGCCCACGCGCACCAAGAGAGTTCAAACTAAAAGGAGAAATGCGTTATGAATCCCATCGTAGAAAAGGTCTATCAGATCGGCATTATCCCTGTTATCGCTTTTAACAGCGTTGATGAAGCCCTGCCCCTGTGCAAGGCTCTGGCTGACGGCGGTCTGCCCGCAGCTGAGGTCACCTTCCGCACCGCATGTGCTGAGGATTGCATCCGCAAGATCCACGAGGAGATGCCCGAGATGCTGCTGGGCGCAGGCACTGTCCTGACCACCGAGCAGGCTGACCGTGCAATGGCAGCTGGTGCTTCCTTCATCGTTGCTCCCGGCTTCGACCCCGAAGTCTGCAAGCACGTCATCGACAAGGGCGGCATCATGATGCCCGGCACCTGCTCTGCAGGCGAGATGCAGCAGGCTATGAACATGGGCTGCGAGGCCCTGAAGTTCTTCCCCGCTGAGGCAAACGGCGGTGTCGGCATGCTGAAGAACATCGGCGCTGCCTTGAAGAGCGCACGCTGGATGTGCACCGGCGGTGTCAACGCAAAGAACGTCAACGACTATCTGAGCTATGACCAGATCTTTGCTGTGGGCGGCACCTGGATGTGCAAGAGTGACGTGATCAAAGCCGGCGACTGGGCAAAGATCACTGCTCAGAGCAAGGAAGCTGTTGACACCATGCTGGGCCTGAAGCTGATGCACATTGGCATCAACACCGAGAACGAGGAAGAGGCCATGAAGGTGGCAAACATCATCGGCAGCCTGCTGAACATGAAGGTCGCTCCCGGCAACTCCAGCATCTTCGTCGGCAACAAGGAGTTCGAGATCATGAAGAAGGTCGGCCGCGGCACCAATGGCCACATCGCCATCGGCTGCAACAACGTGGATCGTGCCATCTATCACCTGTCTCAGCGCGGTGCCAAGTTCGATCTGGACAGCAAGGTTGTGAAGAACGGCAAGACCATCGCCTGCTACTTTGCAGACGAGATCGGCGGCTTCGCATTCCACCTGGTTCAGGCCTGAGCTCCGGCTCCCTTATCCGTGAAAGCCCTGCTGCGCCGGGGATGCCCCGCAGCAGAAGGTCATAAACACCTGTAAATAAAAGGAGAATAACCAATGAAAGTCGTTACTTTTGGCGAACTGATGGTCCGTCTGCAGCCGTTCAACTACGAGCGTTTCGTTCAGGCTAACAGCCTGGAGTTCACCTTCGGCGGCGGCGAGGCAAACGTTGCTGTTTCTCTGGCCAACTACGGTCTGGACGCAGCTTTCGTCACTAAGCTCCCCGCACACGCAATCGGTCAGGCCGCTGTCAACAGCCTGCGCCGTTACGGCGTTGACACCAGCATGATCACCCGCGGCGGCGATCGCGTTGGCATCTACTACAACGAGAAGGGTGCTTCTCAGCGTGGTTCCGTCTGCATCTACGACCGTGCCAACAGTGCCATCCAGCTGGCTCAGCCCTCCGACTTTGATTGGGATAAGATCTTCGAGGGCGTGGACTGGTTCCACTTCACCGGCATCACCCCGGCTCTGGGCGAGAATGTCGTCGAGATCTGCCGCGAGGCCTGCAAGGCTGCTAAGGCTCACGGCGTGAAGATCAGCTGCGACCTGAACTACCGCGGCAAGCTGTGGACCCGTGAGCAGGCCCGCGCTGCCATGACCGATCTGTGCCAGTATGTTGACGTGTGCATCTCCAACGAGGAAGACGCAAAGGACGTGTTCGGCATCGAGGCCGAGGCTACCGATATCTACGGCGGCAAGCTGAATGCCGAGGGCTACAAGAGCGTGGCTAAGCAGCTGGCTGACAAGTTCCACTTTGAGAAGGTCGCTATCACCCTGCGTGAGAGCCACAGCGCCTTCGACAACGGCTGGAGCGCTATGCTGTACGATGTTGCTTCCAATGAGTACTGCTTCTCCAAGAAGTACAACCTGCACATCATCGACCGCGTTGGCGGCGGCGACTCCTTCGGCGGCGGCCTGATCTACAGCCTGCTGACCGGCAAGACCACTCAGGAAGCTGTTGAGTTCGCTGTTGCTGCTTCTGCTCTGAAGCACTCCATCGAGGGCGACTACAACATGATGACCGTGTCCGAGGTCGAGAAGCTGGCTGGCGGCGACGGTTCCGGCCGTATTCAGCGCTAAGAGCAGGAAGGAGTCCAGAATGGATATCCGCTACTCCTGCAACCAGAAGGATTTCAAGCGCTATACCACCGAGGAAATGCGGGACGAAATGCTCATCACCGGCCTGTACAAGGCCGATGAGGTCGTTGCTGTGTACAGCCATGTGGACCGCATGGTCACGCTGGGCTGCATGCCGGTGCACGAGACCGTGTCCATCGACAAGGGCATCGACGTGTGGGCAAACTTCGGCACCCACTACTTTCTGGAGCGCCGCGAGATCGGCATGTTCAACATCGGCAAGGATTCCACCGGTATCGTGGTGGCCGATGGCGTAAAGTACGAGCTGGGCTATAAGGACTGCCTGTACATCACCAAAGGCACCAAGGAAGTCACCTTTGCTTCCGCCGACCCGGAGCATCCCGCCAAGTTCTACATGGTATCCGCTCCCGCACATTGCTCTTACGAGACCCGCCTGATCAAGATGGCCGATGCAAACCATCGTCCTCTGGGCAGCGTCGAGACCTGCAATAAGCGCACCATCAATCAGTTCATCCACCCGGATGTTCTGAAGACCTGCCAGCTCAGCATGGGTATGACCGAACTGGAATCCGGTTCCAACTGGAACACGATGCCCAGCCACACCCACGAGCGGCGCATGGAAATTTATACCTACTTTGAACTGCCCGAGGGGCAGGTGGTGTTCCACATGTGCGGCGAGCCTACCCAGACCCGCCACATCGTGATGCACAACGAGGATGCTGTCATCAGCCCTTCTTGGAGCATTCACAGCGGCGTAGGCACCTCGAACTATACGTTTATCTGGGCAATGGGCGGCGAGAACATGGAGTTTGACGACATGGACAACATCGCTACCACTGACCTGCGCTAAAAAGCACCATACACAAGCCCCGTACCGGGTCCACCGGTACGGGGCTTTTTGCTAAAAATTTAACTTGATAAGGAGAAAATCATGGATCTTTCCGCTTTCAACCTGCAGGGCAAGGTGGCTCTGATCACCGGCGGTGCCCACGGCATCGGTTTTTCCATCGCCGAAGGCATGGCCAAGTGCGGTGCCGCCATCTGCTTCAACTGCTCTTCCGAAGCAAGCCTTGAAAAGGGCCTTGCAGCATACAAGGCAGCCGGCATCGACGCACACGGCTATGTGGCCGACGTGTCCGATGAGGACGCTGTGAACGCCATGGTTGCAAAGATCAAGGCCGAGGTCGGCCCGGTGGACATTCTGGTAAACAATGCCGGTCTGATGAAGCGCGTGCCCATGACCGAGATGAGCCACGCCGACTTCATGCGGGTCATCGATGTGCATGTAGGCGGTGCCTTCAACTGCTCCAAGGCCGTTCTGCCGGACATGATGGAAAAGCGCGAGGGCAAGATCATCAACATATGCTCCATGATGAGCGAGCTGGGCCGCGAGACCGTCTCCGCCTACGCTGCCGCCAAGGGTGCACTGAAGATGCTCACCAAGAACATCGCCTCCGAGTACGGCGAGTACAACATCCAGTGTAACGGCATGGGCCCCGGCTACATCGCCACCGCCCAGACCGCACCTCTGCGGGAGGTGCAGCCGGACGGCAGCCGCCACCCCTTCGACCAGTTCATCACTGCCAAGACCCCCGCAGGCCGCTGGGGTGAGCCGGACGACATGGTGGGCCCCTGCGTGTTCCTTGCAAGCCACGCTTCCGACTTTGTGAACGGTCAGATCCTGTACGCCGACGGCGGCATTCTGGCTTACATCGGCCGCCAGCCCAAGTAAAGCCATTTGGGCGCTGCGCCTTCCTTAATCTTCCGACCAGACAGCTCTGTGCAGACCAAGATCTGCATGGGGCTGTCTTTTTACGAAGCGGCAAGCGGCCTTTCCTACAAAACATTGCTTCATGTGAACTCATGTTAAAATGTTCCAATTTCATGTCAAATCGGTAACAGTTCCTGTTTCATCGTTCAAAATGCACATATACGTCTTGATTTTTTGTCGAAATTCCCGTATAATCGTCTTCATCATCCATCACACCCTGTTGGTTGATCTGAATACGAAGAAATTTCAAAGGAGTATATTTCACATGAAACTCAAGAACATTGCGATCGTTGCTGCCGCTGCAGCACTGGCTGTTGGCATGACCGCCTGCGGTTCTTCCGCATCCTCCACCGCCGCTTCCTCTTCTGTGGCTTCTTCTGCTGCCGCTTCTTCCGAGGCTGCAAGCTCTGAGGCTGCTTCCAGCGAAGCTGCTGAGCCCACCACCGCTGAGTACACTGTGTACAACACCACCGGTTCTACCGTCACCGAGCTGTACCTGTACGATGCAGGCAGCGACGAGAAGGGCGACAATCTGGCCGGCGAGAACGGTCTGGCTGACGGCGAGAACATCGTCATCACCCGCGATGTGGAGGCTGACAAGCAGTCCGACGTGACCTACATTTTGGAGTTCACCACCGAGGACGGCCAGACCCAGAGCTTTGAGACCCTGCACTACGAGGTTGCTCCCATCTCCCTGCTGAGTGTGGATGCCGCTGCAGGTGCTACCCCCATCGCTTTTACTGCACCGGAAAAGTAAAAACTGTTTCATCCTTGCAAAACGGGAAAGTCTGCAGGACTTTCCCGTTTTATTTTTTTCCAAAAGAGGACTGAGGCTGTCATTTTCCCTTGCAATCACGCCAAAAATCCGCTATCATAGACGCAAATACGTTCCCTTGCGGCATAAAGGGAGTAAAGGAGTGGATTTTCTTATGGCAGAAAAAGAGATCAAGGGCATCAAAAAGTTTTTTGAAGAATTCAAGGCCTTCGCCATGCGCGGCAACGTGCTGGATATGGCAGTCGGTGTTGTGATCGGCGGTGCGTTCACGGCCATCGTCAACTCACTGGTGAACGACATCATCAACCCTGCCATCGGCCTGTTCTTCAACGCAGATTTCTCGGAAGTGGGCATCCATGTGGGTGATGTGATGATCGGCATTGGTGCATTCATCACCGCCATCATCAACTTCCTGATCGTGGCCTTTGTGCTGTTCGTGGTCATCAAGACCATCAACGCCCTGCACAAGAAGCCTGCTGAGTCGGAAGCTCCCGCAGAGCCCACCACCAAGGTGTGCCCCTACTGCCAGAGCGAGATCTCTATCAAGGCAGTGCGCTGCCCCCACTGCACCAGCAAGCTGGAGGGCTTCCCGGAGATCAACAACTGATCTTTTGCATCGGATAAAGCAAAACCTCCCTGCCCGGCCGCAGTCGCTGCGGTTCCAGAGCGGGGAGGTTTTACTTTATCCGGGAAAATGTGGAAGTCGGCCTCGGTCACAGCGCCGTTGTTGTCCACGGTGCCCTTGTAGAAGCGGGCAGACTGGATCTGGGCAGTGCCCATGCCGTCGCCGATGAACAGGAAGATGTACTTGGGTTTCTGGAACAGGCCCAGCATGCAGTTCTCCTCGTCAGCTGCTGCATCCGCTCCAACGTAAAAAGCCGGAAGGGGATGTAAAATCCTGCTCAAGTGCCGCCACTTTTTCCACAAACGTCTCCGCAAGGGTTGAAAGATGATGGCATTTCATTGTACAATAAGGGAGTAAGTGCTTTTTTACCTTTATATAAATTGAGAGGATTTTATATGGCAGAGATCAAAGTTCTGGCACTGGATCTGGATGGCACCCTGACCAACAGCCAGAAGGAAGTTACACCCCACACCCGCGCCGCACTGGATGCCGCAATTGCAAAGGGTGTCACCATCGTGCTGGCATCCGGCCGTCCCACCGCGGGCGTGCTGCCGCTGGCAAAGGAACTGGGGCTGGATAAAAAGGGCGGCTGCATCCTTTCTTACAACGGCGGCAAGATCATCGACTGCCGCACCGGCGAGACTTTGTACCAGAAACAGCTGGATGCCCAGTACGTACCCGAGCTGTGCGCCTTTGCCGCCGCACAGAACGTGACCATTATCACCTATAATAAAGAGGGCGTTGTCACCGAGCACCCGGACGACAAGTGGGCACTGCGCGAGTGCTTTACCTGCAAACTGCCCATGACCGGTGTGGACGATCTGGCAAAGTATGTGGATTACCCCATCTGCAAAATGCTCATCACGCTGGACCCCGCCCGCCGGGACGAGGTGTGGGCCGCCGGCAAAAAGCAGTTTGACGGCCGCATCGACCTGTACCCCTCCAGCCCGTTCTTTATTGAAGCCGTGCCGCTGGGCGTGGCCAAGGACGGCAGCCTTGCCGCCCTTTTGGAGCACATGGGCCTTGGCCGCGAAAACCTGATGGCCTGCGGCGATGGCCTGAATGACCGCTCCATGATCGCCTACGCCGGTGTGGGCGTGGCCATGCAGAATGCCGAAGAGCCGGTAAAGGCCGTGGCCGACTATGTGACTGCCGCCGACAACGACCACGACGGTGTGGCCGAGGCTGTGGAGAAGTTTATTTTAAAGTAACGAGAGGAACACAAAACAATGCCGCGCAATCTGGTTTTATTTGATCTGGAATGGAATATCGGCTACCAGCCGTATACCTTTAATTACCATGGCGTGCAGCAGACCTTCCGGGGCGAGATCGTGGAGATCGGTGCCGTGAAGATCGACGAGGATGCCAACGTGCTGGACACCTTTTCCATCCATCTGCGGCCCCGCATCTTCCGTAAGCTGCAGCATCACATTGCTAAAGTCACCGGCCTGACGCAGGCCGATCTGGACAAGGGTGAGCCCATCGTGCAGGGCCTGCGCCGCTTTATGCAGTGGTGCGGCCCGGATGCCGAATTTGCCGAGTGGGGCATGGATGACGTACCGGTGCTCAAGCAGAACCTGTACCTGTGCAACATCGACGAATCAAAGCCCACCATCTGGTACGACCTGCAGCAGGTGTTCCTGCGGGAGCATCCCCGCAAAGAGGGCGAGGGCATGACGCTGGAAAGTGTCGTCACCCGCTTAGGGCTGCCCATGGAGCGGCAGTTCCACGATGCCCTTTCCGACACGCTGTACACCGCCGATGTCTGCCGGATGCTCGACCTGCGGGCCGGTCTTGCGGCCTACCCCACTGAGGAGGAATCCCTGCGGGCCAGCCTGTGCCCCACCCCCGGCGACTACCGGGATTTTGAGGTCTTCCGCGGCTATGTGGAGCAGTACACCTGGCGCACCGACCCCAAAATTTACACCATGAGCTGCCCGGAGTGCGGCGCACCGCTCAAGCCCGATGATGTATGGTTGAAAAAGGGCAGCAACAGCTGGTACACCCTGAGCCAGTGCCCCCACTGCGCCGGCAGCAGCAATGCCGCAGGCAAGGGTGTGTTCCAGCGCTACAAGCTGGCCCGCCGCGACGGCCTGCACTGGAGCTACGCCCGCTGCCTGCAGATCCCGGACGATGCTTCTCTTGCCCGGTGGGAAAAGCAGCGCACCGCCCAGTTGGAGCGCATGAAGGCCCGCGCAGAAAAGCAGGCTGCGGAGTAAAACAGTACCGGCAGCTTCGTAGTATCCCAAGGAGGCTGTGCACAGGGCAAAAAAATGTCGCTTTGTGTTCATGCTTGTGTCATACAATATGGATATACTACGGATAGAGGAACCTGCGGATGGGAAAGCGCAGGCGGAAGGGATGGATGTGCACAATGAACTTTTGGCTGCGCCAGCTGGGAACGCTGGAGTTCTGGGAAACTCTGCTGGACAGTTTTGGCAACCTTGGCCCCATTGCCCCCATCACGCTGGCCATGGTGGAGTCGTTTTTTCCGCCGCTGCCGCTCATTGCCATTGTGGCGCTGAATGTAGCGGCTCACGGCGGCATTCTGGGTTTCCTGTACAGCTGGGCCGGTGTGGCGCTGGGCGGCAGCATCATGTTCCTGTTCTGGCGGCGGGTGGTCAAGTGCTTCTTCTGGAAGTTTGCCTCCCGCTCGCCCAAGCTGGAAAAGGCTCAGCAGTGGGTGAACCGCTTTGACACTTCGTCGCTGTTCATGCTCATGCTGCTGCCCTTCGCGCCAAGCTCCTTTATGCATCTGGCCTTTGGCATCTCGGACTTTGACGAAAAGCGCTATCTCATTACCATGCTGCTGGGCAAGGGCGTGATGATCGCCATGATGGCAGTGTTTGGGCAGTCGCTGGTCAGTTCCATGAAGAACCCGGTGTATCTGGTGCTGGCCGTTCTGCTGTGGGGCGGGATGTACTGGGTGAGCAAACAGTTCTGTAAAAAACACAATCTGGAATAATAATTCAGAATGCCCTCCACATTCGCTCTGGGCATATTTAGCGGAAAAATATTTTTATAATGGGGCAACAGCAGACAGCCTGCGGGCTGTCTGCTGTTGCATTTTCACAGTAATGGCCCAAAAGGCAAACTCCATCTGTTGCGCTTATTTCCTTCGGAAATGACCGCGCAACCGGAAAATATGCCGCTTGCAACTACAGCCCCTTCCGTAAAAAAGCAAACCAGCCAAGCCCGCAGGCTTGGCTGGTTTGCAATATAAAAATTATTTTATGCCCAGAGCAAAGCGGAGGGCATTTAAAATCGTTCCCTTCCCCTTGACATTCACTTTGACTGCTGTATAATATGTATGCTATCAAACAGTTTTATTTGAAACTGTTCAATGCCAAAACAACCATGAAGGACAAAACCATGATGTGTGACGAAACCAAAAACGAGTGCTGCAATCACGCCGATCCCCCTTGGGAAGGCCCACAGGTCATCCCGGCGCAGATCCGCCGGGTGGACAACCTGATCTTCCGCAAGATCAACCAGTTTGCCCGCGAAAATGACGTGGAGCAGGCCACCCCCATGCACGGGTGGATCATTGGGTATCTCTACCGCCACCGGGACACCCCCGTGTTCCAGCGGGACATTGAGCGAGAGTTTTCCATCACCCGCTCTACCGTGACCAACATCCTGCAATTGATGGAGCGCAAGGGCTATATTGAGCGGCGCAGCGTGCCGCAGGATGCCCGGCTCAAGCAGCTGGTGCTCACCGAAGAGGGCATCTGCTTCCACGAAAAGACGATGCTCTGCTTCCACCAGACCGACGACTATGTGGCCGGGCTGCTGACAACGGAGGAAAATACCGAGCTGCTGCGGCTTTTAAACAAGCTGCGGGAAGCTCTGCAGTGATGCAGTTTGCTAAATTTTGGGTTGTTAAATTAGTAATTATGAACATTTTTTGAAACGTCTTGACAATTAAAATGTTTTGTATAAAATTGTTCTGTACCAAACAAATAAAAAGTAACAGGAGGCAACTCAGATGATCAAAAAGTTAGTGTCACATCTGGGCGAGTATAAACGCGCCGCAGTCCTGACACCGCTCTTTGCCGCTCTGGAAGCCGTGATGGATGTGCTTTTGCCCACCATCATGGCCTTTATCATCGATCAGGGCATTGAAAAGGGCGATATGAACGCCATCCTCAAGTACGGCCTGCTCACCTTTCTGGTGGCTGTGGTCGCGCTGGTGCTGGGCGTTCTGGCCGGCAAATACGCCGCCGAGGCATCCACCGGCTTTGCCGGCAACCTGCGCGATGCCATGTATGAGAACATCCAGCATTATTCTTTTTCCAACATTGATAAGTTCTCCACTGCGGGCCTTGTCACCCGTATGACCACCGACGTGACCAACGTACAGAACGCATTCCAGATGATCGAGCGCATGTGCGTGCGCGCCCCGGTGCATCTGGTGTTCGCTTTGTTCATGGCCGTGATGATCGGCGGCCCGCTGTCACTGATCTTCGTGGTGGCTGTGGTCTTTCTGGTGGCGGTGCTGGCAGGCATCATGGTGCCCACCTTCCACATCTTTGACCGGGTGTTCAAAAACTACGATGCCCTGAACGCTTCCGTGCAGGAAAACGTCTCCGCCATCCGCGTAGTGAAGAGCTTCGTGCGCGAGGGCTTTGAAAACGAGAAGTACACCAAAGCCTGCCAGAGCCTGTACGACCAGTTTGTGAACGCTGAGAGCCGCCTGAGCTTCAATAACCCTGCCATGCTCACCGCCGTTTACGGCTGCAACATCGCCCTGAGCTGGCTGGGTGCCAAGTACGTTCTGCATGGCGCCATCACCACCGGCCAGCTGAACGCTCTGTTCGGCTACATCATGAACATCCTCATGGCCCTGATGATGCTGAGCATGGCCTTTGTCATGATCTCCATGTCTGCCGCTTCCGCAAAGCGTATTGTGGAAGTGCTGGACGAGACCACCGACCTGCCCCCCGCAAAGCAGCCGGTGCAGCAGGTGAAGGACGGCGGCATCGAGTTCGAGCATGTCACCTTCAAGTATAAGCACGGCAGCGGCCAGCCGGTGCTGAATGATATCACCTTCCGCATCAAGCCCGGCGAGACCTTAGGTATCATCGGCGGCACTGGCAGCGCAAAATCCAGCCTTGTGCAGCTGATCCCCCGCCTGTATGATGCCGAGACCGGCACCGTGAAGGTGGGCGGTGTGGATGTGCGCGACTACAACCTCGACGTGTTGCGCCGCGAGGTGTCCATGGTGCTGCAGAAGAACGTGCTGTTCAGCGGCACCATTCTCGATAACCTGCGCTGGGGCGACGAGAATGCCAGCGAGGAAGAGTGCATCCGTGTGGCAAAGCTTGCCTGCGCCGATGAGTTCATCGAGCGCTTCCCGAACAAATACAATACATGGATCGAGCAGGGCGGCTCCAACGTGTCCGGCGGCCAGAAGCAGCGCCTGACCATCGCCCGCGCCCTGCTGCGCAAGCCCAAGGTTCTGATTTTGGACGACTCCACCAGCGCCGTGGATACCGCTACCGATGCCAAGATCCGCAAGGCATTCCGGGAGGAGATTCCCGGCACCACCAAGATCATCATTGCACAGCGCATTTCCTCGGTGCAGGATGCCGACCGCATCCTTGTGCTGGATAACGGTAAGATCGATGGTCTGGGCACCCACGAAGAGCTGCTCAAGACCAACGCCATCTATCAGGAAGTTTACAACAGCCAGACCCAGGGCGGCGGCGACTTTGACAAACAGGGAGGTGAACAGTAATGGCTCAGGCAAAAGAAGTTCGCGGCCCCGGCCCCCGCATGGGCGGCCCCCGGCCCAAAGTGGAAAATCCGGGCAAGCTGCTGGGGCGCATCATGGGCGAAGTGTTCCAGCACTATCTGCCCCACTGCATCCTTGTACTTGTCTGCATCGTGGTCAGCGCGCTGGCAAACGTACAGGCCAGTCTGTTTTTAAAGACTCTGATGGATGATTACATCGTACCCATGACCCAGCAGCAGGACCCCGATTTTGCCCCGCTGGCAGCAGCTCTGCTGCGGGTAGGCATCATCTACGTTATCGGCATTCTGGCCGCATGGCTCAACGCCCGCATCATGGTCAACGTGACGCAGGGCACCCTGCGCAACCTGCGCACCCAGCTGTTCACCCACATGGAGAGCCTGCCCATCAAGTATTTTGACCAGCATCCCCATGGCGATATCATGTCCGTGTACACCAACGACGTGGATACCCTGCGCCAGATGCTCAGCCAGAGCATCCCGCAGCTGGTGTCCAGCGCCATTACCATTGTTTCGGTGTTCTTCAGCATGTGCATGCTCAGCTGGCAGCTGACGATCGTTACCATGCTGATGGTGGCGCTGATGATGTTCTGCTCCAAAAAGATCACCCAACAGTCCGGCAAATACTTCATCCAGCAGCAGCGCGACCTTGGCAAGGTGAACGGCTATATCGAAGAGATGATGGAGGGCCAGAAGGTCGTCAAGGTGTTCACCCACGAACAGAAGGCTCTGGCCGGCTTCCGCGAGCTGAACGACCAGCTGAAGGAAAGCGCCAAGCAGGCCAACAGCTTCGCCAACATCATGATGCCCGTCAACGCTCAGCTGGGCAATATCAGCTACGCCATCTGCGCTCTGGTGGGTGCAGCCATGGCTGTAGGCGGTGTAGGCAGCATGACCTTGGGCACCGTTGTGGCGTTTCTCTCGTTGAATAAGAGCTTCAACATGCCCATCAGTCAGGTGTCCATGCAGGCCAACAGCATCATCATGGCTCTGGCCGGTGCCGAGCGTATCTTCAAGATGATGGATGAACCCAGCGAGACCGACGAAGGCTATGTGACCCTTGTCAACGCAAAGTACGACCGCAACGACCAGCTGGTGGAGACGGACGAGCGCACCGGCATCTGGGCATGGAAGCACCCGCACCACGACGGCACTACCACCTACCACAAGCTGGAAGGCAGCATCACCTTTACCGATGTAGACTTTGGCTATGTGCCGGAAAAAACCGTCCTGCACGATATCAACCTGTATGGCCGTCCGGGCCAGAAGATCGCCTTTGTCGGTTCTACCGGTGCCGGTAAGACCACCATCACCAACCTTATCAACCGGTTCTACGACATTCAGGACGGCAAGATCCGCTACGACGGCATCAACATCCACAAGATCAAAAAGGCCGATCTGCGCCGTTCTCTGGGCATCGTGCTGCAGGACACCCATCTGTTCACCGGCACGGTGATGGAGAACATCCGCTACGGCCGGCTGGATGCCACCGATGAAGAGTGCATTGCCGCTGCCCGCCTTGCCAACGCGGATGGCTTCATCAAACGCCTGCCGGAAGGCTACAACACCATGCTCACCGGCGATGGTGCCAACCTCTCGCAGGGCCAGCGCCAGCTGCTGGCCATTGCCCGCGCCGCCGTGGCAGATCCCCCGGTGCTGATCCTGGACGAGGCCACCTCCTCCATCGATACCCGCACCGAAGCGCTGGTGCAACGCGGCATGGACGGCCTGATGTACGGCCGCACCAGCTTTGTCATTGCGCACCGCCTGTCCACCGTCCGCAATGCAGACTGCATCGTGGTGCTGGAGCAGGGCCGCATCATCGAGCGCGGCAGCCACGACGAGCTGATCGCTAAAAAAGGCAAGTATTACCAGCTGTACACCGGCAATCTGGCCGAAAACTAAGCGTTTTTCTACCTTCTCAAAAGAGCCGCCGCACCGGCACATCGCCGTGCGGCGGCTCCTTTTCTCTTCTCCGCTCTGGACAATCACCCCCTGTTCGCGGTATACTGAACCTTGAATGAATTGCAGGAAAACGAGGTCAGAACATGGCATATCCGGAAAACGCCCTTACATTGGATATCCTGCCGCTTTCGGCAGACACAGCCCGGCTGGTGCGGGTGTACGGCACAGAGCCGTGTATCGCGCTGCCCGGCACACTGCCAGCACCGGAGGGCGGCAGCTTTGCTGTTACCGAACTGGGCGACTACTGCTTTTCCGAAAAGCCGCGCAGCCTGCCTGCGGCAGACAAGACCTGCCGCTACGAGGCGGCCCCGGACGGCACGGCGCGGCTGACTCGGGCCTTTGGGCAGACGGTAGGCGGCACCTGCCGCCGGTACGACTTCGACTTTGACGCGCCCGCTGCCGGTTCGGATGCAGACGACCTGCACCCGGTGTGTGGGAACTTTCTCGAAGAGCTGACCCTGCCGGACAGCTTACAGGTCGTCGGCAGCTGCGCATTCTACAACTGCCGCAAGCTGCGTCTGCTCACCGTGGGCACGGGCAGCCTGACCATGGGCAGCGATGTGTTTTTGAACTGCTTTGCGCTGGAGACCATCCGGGTGCAGGCAGGCCCTGAAGAACCTACCGGCCTGTTTGCCCTTGTGAACAACATCACCGAAGCGGTGCGGGCTGAGTTTTGCCCTGCCGGTACAGCAGCCCCGCTGGCGGCGCTCTGGTATCCCGCCTACTGGGAGGATATCGAGGAGACCCCCGCCCACATCCTGCTGCACACCTTTTCCGGGCAGGGATATCATTACCGGCAGTGTTTTTTAGAGAACAAATTCCTCCCCGCAGAATACGACGCGATCTTCCCGCAGGGCCACGATGCCGACGATGCCAATGTGATGGCAATGCTCTGCTTTGACCGGCTGCGGTATCCGTGGCAGCTGACCGAAGCCGCCGCCGGGCACTACCGGGCATTTCTGGCAGCCAACACCGACCGGGTGCTGGCCCGCCTGCTGAAGGCGCAGGACAACGATGCCGTGCGTGCACTCATTGCGCTGGATGTGCTGGACAAAGCCGGCTTTGCCGAAGCTTCAGCCCTTGCCGCCAAGGCCGGGAACGCCGCTGCCGCCGCTCTGCTGGCGAATGCGGAGCACAAAAAGTATGCCCCTCAGCCCAAAAAGCAGCGGTACGATTTTGATTTTTGAGAGGTGACCACACGTTGCCAAAAGAAAAATTTTTTGACCCGCGCAAGCCGTTCCAGTCCCAGCGGCCGGAGACCCACGAGGAGTGGCAGGCACGCATGGGCGGCGAGGTGCTGGCGGTAGTGCGCAGCGGGCTGTATCTGGACTTCCGCTTTCTGGATATGGCGCTCAGTGCCTTGTCCCCCGCCCCGGACGAGCGCTGCCGGGTGCTGGCTACGGACGGTCAGGTCCTGTTTTATCAGCCCAGCCATCTGCTGCGGCTCTATCAGGACAATCCAAAATATCTCAACCGGTTGTATCTGCACACCATATTCCACTGCGTATTCCGACATTTGTGGCTGAAAGGCCGCCGGGAGCCGCAGCTGTGGAGCCTTGCCTGTGATATCGCAGTGGAGAATGTCATCGACAGCCTGAACCGCACCAGCGTCAAGCGCCCGCTGACCTATGTGCGCCAGAACGCCTACCAGCAGATCACCGCCGAGGAAACCGTGGTGGCAGCCGCGCCGGTGTATCGGTGGCTCACCCGGCAGACCCCCGGCGTGCTGCGCCAGCTGGAGCGGGAGTTCGTGACCGACGACCACCGTCTGTGGCCGAAGGATGCGCCTGACCAGCCCCAGCAGATGCCCACGCCGCTGCCCCAGAAAACGTGGCAGAAGATCGGGGAGCGGATGCAGACAGAGCTGGACCTGCGGGATAAGGAAGCCGGGGACGGTGCCGATGCCCTGAAGCAGCAGGTAAAAGCCGCCAACCGCAGCCGCCGCAGCTACCGGGATTTTCTGCGCCGGTTCTGCGTGCTGCGGGAGGAAGTAAAGCTGGACCCGGACGAGTTCGACCTGAACTTCTACACCTACGGCCTTTCGGTGTACGGAAACCTGCCCCTCATCGAGCCTCTGGAAAGCCGGGAAAGCAAAAAGATCGAGGAGCTGGCCCTTGTCATCGACACCAGCTACTCCACCTCCGGTGAACTAGTGCGGGCGTTCCTTGCGGAGACCTACACTCTGCTGAAAGGACAGGAGAACTTTTTTCACCGGATGAACCTGCACCTGATCCAGGCCGATAACGCCATCCGGCAGGATATCCTGATCCACAATGAGGACGAGCTGATCCACGCCATGAACCATTTTGAGCTGCGGGGCGGCGGCGGAACGGACTTCCGCCCGGCCTTTGAATACGTGAACCAGCTGTGCGCCGAGAAGAAGTTCTCGAACCTGCGGGGCCTTTTGTACTTCACCGACGGCATGGGCACCTACCCCGCCAAGCGCCCGGCCTACGACACCGCTTTTCTGTTTCTAGGCGACCGGTTCGATGATGCCAATGTGCCGCCGTGGGCCATGAAGGTGGTTCTGGACGAAGAAGAATTTACCGGCGCAGCAGCCCGCCCGGCTAATGCTCTTGCAGATGCGCTGGCCGAAGAGGACGACCTGTACCGTGACCTGAACAATTCGTGAGGGAATTTGTTATGAATATCAAACGAGCCAAAGAAGAAATTGAACACACCGTAAAAGCCTACCTTGCCAAGGATGCTCTGGGCGAATACGCCATCCCGGCCATCCGGCAGCGTCCCATTCTGCTCATGGGGCCTCCGGGCATTGGCAAGACGCAGGTGATGGAGCAGGTAGCCCGGGAGTGCGGCGTGGCGCTGGTGGCCTACACCATCACCCACCACACCCGCCAGAGCGCCGTGGGCCTGCCCTTCATCCGCCAGCGCAACTACGGCGGTAAAGATGTCTCGGTGACTGAATACACCATGAGCGAGATCATTGCCAGCATCTACGCCAAGATGGAGGCCACCGGCCTCTCTGAGGGCATTCTGTTCATCGACGAGATCAACTGTGTGTCGGAAACGCTGGCCCCCACCATGCTGCAATTTTTGCAATGCAAGACCTTTGGCAATCAGGCCGTGCCTGCGGGCTGGGTGATCGTGGCGGCAGGCAACCCACCGGAATATAACAAATCTGTGCGCGACTTTGATATCGTTACGCTGGACCGCGTGCGCCGCATGGACATTGAGCCGGACCTGCCCGTGTGGAAGGACTATGCCCGCGCTGCCCACATCCACAGCGCCATTTTGAGCTATCTGGAGCTGCACCCGCAGAACTTCTACCAGATCAACGCCGATGTGGACGGCACCCAGTTCGTGACCGCCCGCGGCTGGGAGGATCTTTCCAATCTGCTGGACACCTACGAAACACTGGGTCTGCAGGCCGATGAAGACCTGATCTGCGAGTACATCCAGCACCCGAAGATCGCAGAGGACTTCTCCGCCTACCTCGACCTTTACTATAAGTACCGCGACGACTACGGCGTAGAGGAGATCTTGGCCGGACAGGCAAAGCCCGCCGTGTTCGCACGGCTGCTGCAGGCCCCCTTCGACGAGCGGCTTTCGCTGGTCAGCCTGATCCTTGCAGGCCTCGGCACCCGGTTCACGGCCTCCCGTCAGGCAGATGCAGTGGCCGACAGCTGCTATGCCTTTCTGCGGGAAACCAAAAAAGCCCTTGCCACCGTTCCGGAGGATATCCCGGACGGCTCGGCAGAAATGTTCCACCAGCAGATCATGGATTACGACACCGAAACACAGCAAAAGCGTGCCGCCGGGCTGCTGAGCAAAGATGCTCTGACCACCCGCCTGCAAGTGCTGGCCGTGCTGCGCGGCTGGGAGGGCGAACTGCGCCGTGCCAACGCCGCCGGTACACAGGAAGCCTTCGACCTGCTGCGTGAGCAGTTCCAGTCCCTTGCCGATGAGCGCGAAAAGGCCCAGCAGACCGCCAGCGCCGCGCTGGAAGCCGCTTTCGACTTTATGGAGCAGGCCTTTGCCGAAAGCCAGGAGATGGTGGTGTTTGTCACCGAGCTGACGGTGAACCCGGTGTCCCACGCCTTCCTCACCGAGAACGGCTGCGAACGCTACTTCAAGTACAACAAAGACCTGCTGCTGGACCACCGCAAAGCTGCCCTGCAGCAGGAGCTGGCTGCAGAGCAGCGCCGCCACGGCGGGGTGTGAGCCATGCTGGAAAATATTCTGTTCAGCATGAACAGCACCATGCCGCTGTTCTTTATCATGCTGCTGGGCTATGTGCTGCACCGCACCGGTTTTCTGAGCGATGCGTTCGTGGCCGGGGCCAACAAGTTCGTGTTTTATGTGGCACTGCCGGTGCAGCTGTTCCGCGACCTTGGCAAAAACGATGTCCGCGCCACCTTCGATGGCCGGTATGTGCTGTTCTGCTTTGCGGTCACACTGGCGTGCATCCTTGTGATCTGGGCGCTGGCAAAGCTGTTTTTAAAGGGCACCGGCCTTGTGGGCGAGTTCGTTCAGGTGTGTTACCGTTCGTCGGCTGCCATCCTCGGCTCGGCTTTTCTGCAGAGCATCTACGGCGATGCCAGCATGTCCAGCCTGATAATCCTTGGCAGTGTGCCGCTGTATAACATCATGGCAGTGGTCATTTTGATGCTGGAAGCGCCCACTGCGCAGGCTCAGACCGGCAATATGGCTGAAAAGCTCAAAAAGAGTGTGAAAGGCATCCTGACGAACCCCATCCTTCTGGGCATTGCAGCGGGCTTTGCGTGGAGCATGCTGCACATTTCCATGCCTGCCATGCTGGATAAGGCCCTTTCCAATGTGGCCGGTCTGACCAGCCCTCTGGCCCTGCTTGCCATTGGTGCAGGCTTCAAGGGCAAAAAAGCTCTGGGATACCTCAAGCCTACCGCTGTGGCTACTGTGGTCAAGCTGATGGTGCTGCCTGCGCTGTTCCTGCCGCTGGCTGTGCGCTTTGGCTTTACCGACGAAAAGCTGGTGGCCCTGCTGGTGATGCTGGGCAGCATCACCACCCCGGCGTGCTACGTTATGGCAAAGCAGATGGGCCACGAAGGTGTGCTTACCGGCAGCGTGTGCGTTACCACCACCCTGTTCAGCGCATTCAGCCTGACCTTCTGGCTGTTCGTGCTGCGGAGCCTCGGATATATTTTATAACATCTTTTGCATAGCACAACAGCGGACGGCCTGCAGGCTGTCCGCTGTTTGCTTTTCAGATGTTGCTTGGGGAATCAGGCCGCACCGAAGGGATGCAGCTTCTGCCCTTTATTCTGTCATTTCCAGTTCAGAGATCCATTCCCGCACGCGGTCCGGGCGGTTTGTGACGATGGCATCCGGCTGCAGGGGCCAAAGGTCTTTCACGGCCTGTTCCCCGTCCACCGTCCAGTATGCCGCCTTGATGCCCAGATCATGCAGCTTCTGCACCATGCTGGGCTGCTGGTAAGCGGTGTGATATTCACAGCTCACCCAGTCCGGCTTGAAGTCCAGCGTCTGCACATACTTTACCGGGTCCCGCTGTTCCAGCAGGCGCTGGGCTACCTCTACCAGACTCTTGCCCGGAAAGTTCGCCTGCAGCATACTGATCTGATTGCCCATCCAGCGCAGGGCCCAGCTGCAGTTTTCGTCATCCACATTTTCCACCGACAGCGGCGGCAGCTGTGGAAAATCATCCTCTTCCAGCCCGTTCTGCAGGCCAAGCATTTCCCATGTGCTAGTGGGCAGCGCCATGGTCTCCAACGCACCGTAGACCAGCACGCCCACCTTCAGCTCCGGCATCAGCTGCTTTGCCTGCCGCAGCAGGTCGTGGTTGAACGAGATCACCACCAGCCGGTCGGTAATGTTTGCTGCACGCACCTCCTCGATCACGCGGGGGACAAAATCCGGGTCGTCATCGATGGTGGCCTTCATTTCCAGCTGAACGATGGTACCTTCCATTTCCCTGCACAGAGCCAGTGCCTCCTGCAGGGTAGCGATCCTCTCGTTCCGATAGTTCACATCCTTCCAGCTGCCAAAGTCCAGCGCCTTCAGCTCGCCCTCGGTCATGTCGTAGATCTGGCCACGCATATCGGTGTGCCAGTCAATGACAAAATCATGGTGGATCACCAGCTTTTTATCGCTGGTCTGCTGTACGTCCATTTCCACGCCGTCCGCGCCGATCTCCATCGCCTTGCGGAACGCAGAAAGGGTATTTTCCGGCGCAAGATAGGACGCGCCGCGGTGTGCAATGATCTCAGGTGTCATAAATTCCAATTCTTTCTCACAAATTTATTTTTTCGCAAATTTCAGGCAAGGTCGGTGCCGTTTGAAGCAATAACCTTTTTGTACCAATAGAAGCTGTCCTTGCGGCTGCGGGCCAGTGTGCCGTTGCCGTCGTTGTCCTTATCCACATAGATAAAGCCGTAGCGCTTTTTCATCTCACCGGTGGATGCGCTCACAAGGTCGATAGGGCCCCATGTGGTGTAGCCCATCAGCGGCAGGCCGTCCTCGTTGACGGCCTTTTCCATCTGCTCGATGTGGGCGCGCAGATAATCGATGCGGTAGCTGTCGTGGATGGAGCCGTCCGCTTCCACGGTATCCACCGCGCCAAGGCCGTTCTCCACAATGAACATGGGCTTTTCGTACCGGTCGTAGATGGTGTTCAGGGTCACGCGCAGGCCCACCGGGTCGATGGCCCAGCCCCACTCGCTGGCCTTGAGGTAGGGGTTCTTTACAGCTTCCAGCACCGCATTGCCGTCGGCCTTTTCTTCTGCCAGGATCTCCTGATCCGTGGTGATGCAGCGGCTGGAATAGTAGCTGAAGGAGACAAAATCCACGGTGCCTTCTTTCAGAACCTGCTCATCGCCCGGCTCGGTGTGTAGGGTGATGCCGGCCTTCTCCATCCGCTTTTTTGCCCACACCGGGTAGGCACCGCGGGCCTGCACATCGGTAAAGAAGTAGTTGTCGCGGTCCGCTTCCTGCGCGGCACGGATATCCTCCGGTGCACAGGTGCGCGGGTAATACTGGCCTGCCGCCAACATACAGCCCACCATGGCACCGGGCATCTTTTCATGGGCCAGCTTGACCGCCTTTGCGCTGGCCACCAGCTCATGATGTGCCGCCTGATACTCCACCTGCTGCACATTCTCGCCCGGATAGAACACCAGCCCCGCGCCGGTAAAGGGCAGATGCAGCAGCATGTTGATCTCGTTGAAGGTGAGCCAGTATTTCACCTTCCCCTTGTAGCGGTCAAACAGCACTTCACAGTAGTGCACATAGGCATCCACCATGCGGCGGTCTTTCCAGCCGCCATACTTTTTTATGAGGGCAATGGGGGTATCGAAGTGGCAGATGGTCACAAGCGGTTCAATGCCGTATTTGTGGCACTCATCAAACACATCCTCATAGAACTTCAAGCCTTCTTCATTGGGCTGGGCATCGTCGCCGTTCGGCAGGATGCGGGTCCATGCGATGGACAGCCGGAAGCACTTGAAACCCATCTCGGCAAAGAGGGCGATGTCCTCTTTATAATGGTGATACAGGTCAATGGCTTCATGGCTGGGATAATAGTGCTTGTCGTCGCACTCCAGCATTTCCAGCCGACCCAGCGCCACCGGGAAGCGGTCCGGGCCAAACGGGGTCACATCCACGGTGGCAAGGCCCTTGCCGCCTGCCTGCCATGCGCCCTCGCACTGGTTGGCAGCGGTGGCACCGCCCCACAGAAAATCTTTGGGAAAACTGCCCATATGTAAACCCTCCCTATTTTAATTTGTTGATTATAAGATACCGCACAATCGCCGGAATGTCCATGCCTACATTTTACAAAAAGGTGCTTCATTGTTGTGAAAGTACGACTTTTATCGTCAAATCGCCGAATTTTGATTCTATTTTTCGTACATTTTTCACGAGAAAAAAGCAAAAACGGCCTGATTTTCCTTTCATTCTGTTTCTTTCAAACTGTCCGCAGACATGGTACAATAATCAGGTAAGATACACCGCCGCTTTTTCGGCATTGGAAAATGGAGTGTTTGATTATGACTGAGTTCAAGCCCATTAAAGAAGGCAAGGTTCGTGAGATCTATGATAACGGTGACAGCCTCATCATGGTTGCTACCGACCGCATTTCCGCGTTTGATGTCATCCTGAAAAACAAGGTCACCAAAAAGGGCACCGTTCTGACCCAGATGAGCAAATTCTGGTTCGATTACACCCGCGATCTGCTGCCCAACCACATGCTGAGCGTGGACGTGAAGGATATGCCTGAGTTTTTCCAGCAGCCGCAGTTCGACGGCAACAGCATGATGTGCCGTAAGCTGACCATGCTGCCCATTGAGTGCATCGTGCGCGGCTACATCACCGGCAGCGGCTGGGCCAGCTACCAGAAGACCGGCAAGGTGTGCGGCATCCAGCTGCCCGAGGGCCTGAAGGAATCCGACAAGCTGTCCGAGCCTATCTACACTCCCTCCACCAAGGCCGAGATCGGCGACCACGACGAGAACATCTCCTACGAAAAGAGCATCGAGGTGCTGGAAAAGCAGTTCCCCGGCCACGGCGAGGAGTACGCCACCAAGCTGCGCGACTACACCATTGCCCTGTACAAGAAGTGTGCTGAATATGCGCTCTCCCGCGGCATCATCATTGCCGACACCAAGTTTGAGTTTGGTCTGGATGAGAACGGCAACGTGGTGCTGGGCGACGAAATGCTCACCCCGGATTCCTCCCGCTTCTGGCCGCTGGAGGGCTACGAGCCGGGCCACAGCCAGCCCTCTTTTGATAAGCAGTTCGTGCGAGACTGGCTCAAGGCCAACCCCGACAGCAACTACGATCTGCCGCAGGACGTGATTGACAAGACCATTGCCAAGTATCTGGAGGCTTACGAGCTGCTCACCGGCAAAAAGCTGTAAGATCGACCGTATAAACGTACAAAAAATGCTTCCGTGCGGCGCACGGAAGCATTTTTTTGTTTCACTCGCTCAGCTCCGAACTTTCCTCAGAATAAGCTTCGGACTCTGCCGGTTCTTCGTTTTCTTCGTCCAGCAGGTACTGCACCTCGGTCTGCTTTGCCATCTGGTCAGCCGTCCAGTCCAGCTGCGCAATGCCCACCAGCTCCAGCGTGTACTGCTCCACCTGCTGCAGTGTTCCCGTGCCAAGGCTCTCTTCCGGGTCGTTGTCCGGCGACCATGTAATGCGCAGCTCATTCGGCTGTGCGCTGCATTGCTGCACGGCATCGGTCACGCTGCGGCAGTCCTGCGCAAAGGCCTGTACGCTGTCATAGCCGCCAAACAGCTCCACAGTCAGGCTCAGATAGCCGTTTCCGGCATTCACATCCCGCAGCGTTTTCGCCTCACTGCTGTACAGGTAGGCGTTTCCGCTGATATTCTTCACACGGATATCCGGGGCTGTTTGTTTGATCTTGTCATAGGCTTCTGTCGTATATTCCTGCCCCAGCTTCATGCTTGCCTGATTCCGCTCCGGGCCGAGTTCATCCCACACCACCGGCAGCAGCGAAAGGCCAAAGCACCCGGCCATGAGCACAAGGCAGATCAGCACCGACCAGAAATCGTATTTCCAGCGGCCCGGGCGGGCGGCAAAGAACAGCACCTCGCCGCCCAGCAGGATCAGCCCTGCCGCCGGGGCGATCTTGAGCGTCAGCTTCCAGTCAAAGCCCGGCACAAAATAGGCAAGCAGAAAGAAGATGCCCGCTGCGATCAGGCATACGCCCAGCGTAAAGCTGCCCACCCGGCGCAGCGGCTGCGGTTTTGCAGTCTGCGGTGCTTCACCGGTCAGCGGCGCATCATTTCTCGTCTCGTCCATCGTCGGCATCCTCCGTCTCATCGTCCGGGGTCACGGGCTTGCCCAGCAGAGCCGAGAGTTTGGGCATGGCAAAGCCCCTTGCTTCCGGCTCTGCCTGCGCATCCTGTGCGGTATACTCGGTAAAATCTTCATCTTCGGCATCGTTCTGCGGCTTCTGCTTTCTGCCTTTGGGGCCGCGCACCAGCCACGCACCGCAGATGATCAGGGCCACGCAGACCACCACCTCCGGCAGCTGATCCATCATCAGGTAAAGTGCGCGGAAGAAAGGGCTGCTCTGGCCCCAGCGCCACACGATATCCCCCAGCGTGTTCATAAGGATGTTCTGGTAGGCCACCAGTGCGCCCAGCGCGATCAGGCCCCAACCCAGCAGCTTGTGGCTGTCCAGCATGAACTGTTCCATGCGCTGGTCGTGCCAGTTGATGTGCACCAGATAATCGTCCTGCGGGGCGGTGCCTGCGCCGATCTGCGCCCGGAGATTGAAGGTGTCAAAGAAGCTGTACATCCACACAATGGGCATGGCTACATACAAAACTTCCAGCAGAGTGCTCGCACCAAAGGCCACGCAGAACATCGTAATGAGCGAAAGGCCGCGCTTCATGTAGCCCTGATACATCTGGCCTGCGCCCGGGCAAAAGGCGAAGAGGAAGGTCAGGATTCCGTTTTTCATCATAATCGATCTCCTTATTTTGTTTGATCTGCAAGTGGCGAATTTTTGTGTTTTTCTGCTGCAGGGCCGCCGGCTCCGAACAGCAGGTCATTGAGTGCTTTTGCCAGCGAAGCCTGCTGCTTCGGCTCGTCGTCGTCCATTGGCTTTCCCAGTATTTCCGGCTGGGCGGACGGGCGGTCATCTTCCATCGGCTTGCCCAGCTGCAAGGCTTCTTCGGTCTGGCTCTGGCTGGTCTCCGGTGTCCATGTGTGCAGCTCCTGCCGGAAATTCAGCAGCTGGTCTATGGTGCCGGAGCGCCACATGGTAAAGGCCAGCACCGCCGCCACACCGGCCACTGCGGCACGGCCCCATGTGTTCTGCATCAGCCGCACCCAGATGGCGGCCATCACCGCCTTGTGCGCGGAGTGGGGCGGCGTTTCCAGCGCATCTGCCGTCAGCAGAGCGGTGTAGCGATCCATGCATTTATCGCAGTAGGATAAATGCTCGGCGGTTTCCAGCCGGCCCAGCTCATCCAGCCCACCTGCCTGCAGGGCCTGCAGGCCTTCGTCGGTCAGGCAGCCGTTTTTGTCAAACAGTTCCATGTACGCACTCCTTTCCATCGTTTTCACTCTGTAGTATCTGCTGTGCCAGCATCTTTTTTGCCCGGTAGATCTGTGCTTCCACCGTCTTGGGCGGGCGGCCGCACAGCTGTGCCGCCTCGGCCATGGTGTGCTGTTCCAGCAGCACCAGACGGCAGGGCGTTCTGTAGGGCTCCCGCAGGTCCAGGATCATGGCGGTGAGCTCTTCCTCGCCCAGAGCATCCAGCACCTGCTGTTCCGGCTGGGTGCCGGGCGGCGCACCTTCCAGCGCCAGCACATCGTCGCCGGGAATGTTCACCCTGCGCACCCATGCGCTGCGCAGATAGTCCTTTGCCTTGTTGGCAGCGATGCGTGCCAGCCACTGTTTTTCAAACCCGGACGGGCAGCGGTCAATGGCCCGCCATGCCGCCAGAAAGGTCTCCTGCGTCAGGTCCTGCGCATCGCCGGCATCCGGCACCAGCTGGTGGCAGACCGTATACACGAGCGACTGGTATTTCTGCACCATCGCGCTGAATTCCAAAGTCGTCAACGGCCTGCCCACCTCCTTTCAGTTTCGTCCCGGTCCGACGAAGTGCAGCCCCTGCGCTGCCCTTCTGCACATTCATACGAAACAGCCGTTCAAAATCCTGCAAAAACTTTTATTTTTATGATACAATAGAAGTAGTATAGCACAAAAGGAGGCATTCGGCCATGGCTGTCAGTACCCGTCAGGCACTTTTGCAGGCACTTTCCGCTGCCGGGGGCAGCTACGTTTCCGGCCAGCAGCTGGCCGAGACCCTCGGCGTGAGCCGCGCTGCCGTGCACAAGGCCGCTGCGGCCCTCACGGCCCAAGGGTACGCGCTGGAAGCTGCGCCCCGCCGGGGCTACCGGCTGGCAGGCGGCGACCCGTTCTGCACCGAAGCCATCGGGGACTACCCTGCACCCATCTATTTATATGACACGCTGGAAAGCTCCAACCGCACGGCAAAGCTGCTGGCGCTGGATGGTGCACCCCATGGCACGCTGGTGCTCACCGCCCACCAGAGCGCCGGACGCGGCAGGCTGGGCCGGAGATTTGAAAGCCCGGCAGGCAAGGGCGTTTACTGCTCTGTGCTGCTGCGCCCGGAAATGCCCGCCGCCAATGCCCAGACCGCTACCATCAGCGCCGCGGTGGCGGTCTGCCGTGCCGTGAAAAAGCTCTGCGGGCTGGAGCTTGCCATCAAGTGGGTCAACGACCTGTACTATCAGGGCAGAAAGGTCTGCGGCATCCTGACCGAAGCGGGGACCGACCTCGAGAGCGGACAGCTGGAATGGCTGGTGGTCGGCATCGGGCTGAACCTTACCTCCACCGCTGCCGACTGGCCGGAGGAGCTGGCCCGCAGAGCCGGGAGCCTGTACCCCGGCGGGCCTGCCCCGGTGAGCCGGGCCGCACTGGCCGGGGCCATTGCCCGGGAGCTGCTGGCCCTCTGCCCGGCGTTTGACTGTCTGGATGAGTACCGCGCCCGGTGCTTTGTGCCCGGCCACTGGGTGACGGTGTGCGCCGAGACCGAGACCTACGCCGCAAAGGCCCTTGCCATCGACGAGGAAGGGCGGCTGGTCATCCAGCGGGAGAACGGCCGACAGGAAGCCCTGCGCTGCGGCGAAGTGACCACACGGCCTGCACGGACCGAATAAGACGCAAAAAAGCACCCTTTCCTGCCCGGAAAGAGTGCTTTTTATGTTCTGCACTTATGTATCCAGATCCACGGCTTCCAGCACCGTGATGTCCTCTTTTTCAAAGGCGGTGCGGATCATCCCGGCAAGGCCTGGCATTTCGGCCTTGTTCTCGATGCACAGGGTGATGGTGCCATTCAGGCTGGAGGCTTCCACACCCATGGAGCCGCCATCCGGCGGGACCCAGACGTTGAAGTCTTTGGTGTACTGCTCAAGCTCCGGCGTAGCCGGCAGCAGCGGATTGCCCAGATAGCTGAGCCAGAAATCCGCCGGGACACCGCTGATGTACTCACCCATCTGGAACACCCTCTGCTTGATGCGCAGGGGTGCTTTCTGCTGGTCCACCTTGTACACCCAGCTCATTTGCTGGGTCATCTGGCGCAGCTTTGCCTCCGGCTGCAGGGTGCGGAGCACCTCGGCATCCATCTCCGGCACGATGTCCGCAAGGCGGGTGTCATCGTTCAGCTTCACGCCGCTCTGGAAGGAGCACACGCAGTTGTAAAGGGCATCCGGCACGCCCGCTTCCCTGCGGGTATCTGTCGAGTAGGAATACTGGATCTCGTCTTTGCCCAGATAGCTGCGCAGCGCAAGGCTCAGCAGACCGGCCAGCGCTGTAAAGGGCTTGACGCCGTTCTCCACTGCCCGGTCCACAAGGCTCTGCTTGGTCAGCCGCACCCGGGTGCGGCGCATCCTGCCCTCCCATGTCTGCACCACATCCCTCTGCATCGTGCTCTCGGTGGCTGTAGGGGATGGGTATTTTTCCATCATGGCCTCGATGTCATAGGCCGGGCTGCACAGGATGGGCGTGTTTGCAAACGCCGTGCCATAGCGCAGGTTGCAGTACTGTTCCAGAATGCGGGTGAGGAAGGGCGACACCCCGTGGCCGTCCATGAGGAAATGATACCAGTCAAAATAGACGGTGTCCCCCTCACAGCTCACGCTGAAAAGATAGCCGTTCGTTTCCTCCGGGATATCGCGCTGTGCACTGCCCTGATACACAAGGCAGGGGTTCGGGTTCGGCTCCAGAAAAAAGCTCCGCTTTTCCTGCACCAGCTGTACCCGATAGTACGGTGCGGCCGAAAGCGCCGCCTCCAGTGCGCGCTGCAAAAGAGCGGGTTCCACCGCATCCTGCAGCGCAAACTGGTACCGACACAGGATCTTCTCCCGACGGAAGAAGTACATCGTTCCCTGAAAGATGTACTCCGTCGAGCGCTGCGACTCATTCATGAACTGTTACCCCGCGTTTGCCGCCAGATAATCCACCAGATCCCCTATGGTCACAAAGTTGCGCAGCTCCTTTTCAGGGATGCGCAGGCCGAAGGTCTCCTCGAGGTCTGCCACAATGGTCAGGATCTCCATTGAGGACAGATCCAGATCGTCCATCAGGACGCTGTTCTCATTCACATCTTCGGGAGAGACCTCGGCAACATCCTCCAGGATGGCCAGGATCTGGGAAATGATCTCTGCTCGTTCCATAGAAATTTTCTTCCTTTCCGTGACGGATAATAGGCACAATCTCCTATGCCTTTCCATAATAATACCCTGATTCTCTCCTGTGCGCAAGGGTTCCGGCAACAAAGCTTTGTTTTTTGTCGGAACTCCTGTTTTCAGTCTGCCGGTCTGCCGGCCCATTTATGCATCCGGGCATTCGATTGCATCCGGATCACTGGCGCAGCAGTTTGCCTGCACCGTTGCGCGGCAGCGGCTCGGTGCTGAACTCCACTGCGCTCATGCGCTTGTACAGCGGCAGGGTGCGGTTTGCCTCGGTGATAAAGTCCCGCACCTGCTGCTGTTTGTCCTCATCGCAATAGACCACCACGCCGATCTTCTTGCCCATCTCTTTTACAACACATTCCTTCACGGCTTCGCACTTGCCCACGATGCCTTCCAGCTCTTCGGGGCTGATGTTCTCGCCGCTGTCCAGAATGATGAGGTTCTTCTTGCGGCCGGTCAGGAAATAGTAGCCGTCCTCGTCCTTGCGGACCAGATCGCCAGTGTGGAACCAGCCGTCCGCGTCAATGACCTCGGCGGTGGCCTCCGGGTCCTTGTAGTAGCCCAGCATGATGCTGTCGCCGCGCATGCACAGCTCGCCGTCCTCAGCGATTTTGTAGTCCAGATAATCGTTGCCCTGACCCACAGCGCCGATGTGCTTTGCGTCCTGTGCGTAGTTGATGATGCCGTCGCCGCAGGTCTCGGTGCTGCCGTAGGTCTGCACCACGAACATGCCGTGTTCCGCCATATCCAGCATCACCTGCGGGTCGAACATGGCAGAGGAGCAGATGGGCACCCACAGCTCACCCAGACGGTCCTTGCGGCCGCGCATCACATCGTGGTGGAGCGAGTTCATGATGACCGGCACCACCGCCATGGCCTGACTGGGCATCCGCTTTACCTCTTTATAGAAGTTGCGGATGTCGCTGCTGACGTTCAGCGCCCAGCCTGCGTGGGCCCAGGAGAACAGGCAGATGAAAGCGCCAAGATGGAACATGGGCAGCACGGTGTACTGGCTCATGACGAGGTCCGGTTCGTGCTTATACGCCATCATGTGCTCACCGATCTGGGTGTGGGCACGCATCACCGAGAAGAAATTCTTCTCGCTCAGCATCACGCCCTTGCTGCGGCCCGTGGTACCGGAGGTGAACATCAGGATCATCAGGGCTTCGTGGTCGATGCAGCGGGTCAGCTGCGCAGGCTCATAGCTTCGGAAGCCATCCATGGGGCGGAGGATATCGCCGTAGGCAGCCTTGAGCTGGTCGTTGAAGCCGTAGTCGTCGCCGTCGGTCAGGATGGCGTCCGGCTCCACAAGGCCCAGCTCGTAGCTCAGCTCGTCCCAGCTCTTGCGCTGGTTCAGCAGCACCAGCACCGCACCGGCCGCCACCACGCCAAAGGTGTTCACGGCATACTCGTAGCTGTTCTTGGTGAGCAGGCAGATCTTTTTGCCCTTGATCTCCGGGATGGTGGACTGGAAGTAATTCACCGCCTTGCGGATATCCTGCACATAATCCTTATAGAGGATGGTGGTCACGGCATCGTTTGCGGTGTCGTAGAAGCGGAAGGCCACATTATCCTTGAAGCGGTCTTCCATGTTGATGGTGATAAGGTCGTAGACATTATCCAGCACTCTGATCTTACGCATTGTTCTGTTTCCTCCTGTGCTCAGCGCAGCAGTTTTCCCATGGCGTTGCGGGGCAGCGGTTGTGCGCTGAACTCCGTCACCATGCGCTTGTACAGCGGCAGGCCGCGGTTGACCCCGGTGACGAACTCCTTCACCGCATCCTGCTTTGCAGGGTCACAGTAGATGAGGGCACAGATCTTTTTGTCCTTTTCCTTCACGATGCACTCCTGAATGTCCGCACAGGGCACCAGCAGCTTTTCCAGCTCCTCGGGGCTCACGTTCTCGCCGCTGTCCAGAATGATCACGTTCTTCTTGCGGCCGGTCAGGTACATGTAGCCGTCCTCTTCCACCCGGGCAATGTCGCCGGTGTGGAACCAGCCGTCTGCATCGATGACTTCTGCAGTGCCTTCCG
This sequence comes from Faecalibacterium sp. OF03-6AC, assembly GCF_003478175.1. Taxonomy (NCBI): domain Bacteria; kingdom Bacillati; phylum Bacillota; class Clostridia; order Eubacteriales; family Oscillospiraceae; genus Faecalibacterium; species Faecalibacterium sp. OF03-6AC. Next base: position 91,211 of record NZ_QUEN01000008.1, read on the forward strand.
GGTCCTTGTAGTAGCCCAGCATGATGGGGTCGCCCCGCATGCACAGCTCGCCGTCGTCCAGCTTGTATTCACAGCTGAGGTCCACATGGCCCACGCTGGTCAGGTACTTTGCCTCCTGTGAGGAGTTCCATGCACCGTCGCCGCAGGTCTCGGTCAGGCCGTACATCTGGGCCACAAAGAAGCCCTTCTCCATCATATCACTCAGAATCTTGGGGTCGAACATGGCAGCGCCGCAGGTCAGCACGCACAGGCCGTTCAGGCGGTCGCGGCGGCCCTTCATCACGTCGCTGTAGATGCTCTTCAGCAGCACCGGCACCACCGCCATCACCTCGCTGTGCATGGCACCCAGATCACGGTAGAAATACTTCAGGTTGTTGCACAGGTTGATGGAGTGGCCGGTGATACTCCACGAAACAAGGCTGGTCATGGCGGAGATGTGGAACATGGGCAGAGCGGACAGGGACGAGAACTCGTCGGTGTTCCAGCCCGTGTACTTCTTCACATCGTCAAAGGGGTCCAGAAAGGCCGGCATGGCGCTGAACAGGTTCTTCTGGCTCAGCATAACGCCCTTGCTGCGGCCGGTGGTGCCGGAGGTGAACATGATAAAGGCCAGAGCAGAGAGGTCCTCCACCTCGGTCACGTCCTCGGCAGGCTCATAGGCCGCAAAGACATCCATGGGCTTCAGGATGCTGCCGTAGGTCTCAGCGAGGGCAGGCTCCCGCTCCGCGAACTCGCCATCCTGCAGGATGCACACCGGCTCGGTGAGGCCCAGCTCATAGGAGATGGCATCCCAGTCCTTGCCAAGGTTCAGCGGCACAGCCACGGCTCCGGCAATGACCGTGCCGTACATGCAGATGACATACTGGTAGCTGTTGCGGGCCAGGATCGCCACACGCTTGCCGCGCACGTCGCCATACTCTGCACGCAGGAACGCCACGAACCGGCGCAGATCCTGGGCATACTGTGCGTAGTGCACCTCGGCCACGCCCTGCTTTTCTTCATCATACCAGCGCAGAGCCACACGGTCTGCAATGTTGGTTTCCATATTGCAAAGGGACTGATACAGTGATGTAATCATTTTTCTGCCTCCATTTTTATCATCCGATCCGGCGCTCCTGTGTACGCCAACACAGATCCTTCCAGTCATTTCCAACTGTGCCCAGTATACAATAAGGCCTGTGTCAATGCAAGAGTTTTGCAACATTTAATTCCCAATATTGACAATAAATTCTTGCACATCATGTCGTTTCCAGATGTAAATTCTGCCTTTCGCTGCGAAGCCGCCCTGCCTGTGCTATGCTTTTATTGCAGGCTGCAATGTGTCCTCCGCCCGCCGGACCGCAATTCAAAATTGACAGTCTGTGCAAAAAGCATTATACTGGGTTTATATCCATACAAAATTTTATCTTTTTCATTCAAAATCTACGCATTGTGCGGCATCCGGCTCTGAGGGAATGTCCCGCGCAAGGAAGGAACCTCCATGGAAGGAACCAAGCCCCGCACCGCCAGCTCCATCGGCATGTTCGACATGCTCAAGGGTGCCGGTATGCTGACCATCGTTTTTGCGCATACCGCCGAGCTTTATCCCATGCAGGCGGTCAGCGGCCTGTCCCTGACCGCGTTTTTCCCGTTCATCTACCGCGAAGCGCTGATGTCCGCCTTTTTTATTGCCAGCGGCTACGGCTTCCGCAAGCGCTCTATCCACAAGTGCATCCACCAGCAGCTCAAAAGCCTGCTCAAACCCTATGCTTACACGGCGCTGTTCACCTGCGTGCTGCACTTTATCATTCATTATAAGACGTTCCAGTATCTACCCGGCACCATCGGCGAGTCTATCAAGGTCACCGGCGGCTTTCTGCTGGGCCTGCCCCACACGGCCGAGTATTTCGGGCAGGAGTTCTTCTCCTGCGGGCCGATGTGGTATCTGCTGGCGCTGATGGTAGGCTGGGTGCTGCTGGATGTGATCCTGAACATCTTCCCGGAGCGCTATGTTCCATGGGCTGTGGCAGGCTGCGTCCTGCTGGGCTGGGGCGCGAGCCTTGTGTGGGAGCTGCCCTTCTGCCTGATCCAGGGTGCCGTGGTGGTGCCCTACCTCTATATCGGCTTCCTTGCCAAAAAGAAGCATCTGCTGGACGAGCCCCTGCCGCCCAAAGTCTTTGCCGGGCTGCTGGCCGCCACAGCACTCATTGCCGTAGGCGCTCTTGCTACCCGAACCACCGACTGCATCTCGCTGGCTGAGTGGTCACTGGGGCCGCTGAGCATCTTTCTGGACGGTGCTGCAGGCCTGCTTTTCATCCGGCTGTTCATGCGGCTCAGCCATGGCCATGGCCCCATCGTGCACTTTCTGGAAGCGGTGGGCCGCCGTTCGCTGAACATTTTCTGCGTACATACCGTGGAGATCATCGCTATTCCGTGGTATCTGATGGTAGCAAAGTTCTCTGCGCAGCCGGTGCTGGGCATGTGGCTGCAATATGCCATCGCTCTGGGCTCTATCTGGCTGGTGTGTGAGCTGCTGCGTGTACGCCGCGCACTCATCATCCGATTTTTCCCTGCACAGCGCAGAACGCCCGCCGTGCACTATACCTCCCGGCACTGACATGTTTTTCCGGCTGCTGCGGTGCAGCCCATCATAAAAGTAAGAGGAGAATCCGGTTATGAACAACGATGCCCCCGAGACCCTTGCTGCGGCCCGCAGCCGCGCTGCTGACTTGGAACAGCAGCTCAAGCTCTCTGACGAAGGTGTATCCCGGCTGGCACAGCGGTGTCTGGAGCTGGAACAACAGGTGCTGAACTATCAGGCCGCACTGGCAAGGCACGGCAGCGACAACGAGCCTGCCGCCCTCACCCTGCCACAGCTGTTCTACGATTCCGGCTCCGGCTATTCCCCGCGGGAATGCCTGACCGTTGCCGAGGACGCCTACGACGAACTGACCCATGAGGTCTCTGCGGTGTTCACCCTGCCCACGGATGCCCGTGCGCTGCGGCTGGACCCCGGTGAGCTGGCCTGCTGCGTGACTGACCTGAGCATCTCGGACGAGCGGCTGGAATGCCGCGCCATGAACGGCATCCAGCTGCAGGAAGACTGCCTGCTGTTTCTGGATGTGGACCCCAACCTGACCGTGCGCAGCACCGTGCCCTTTGCGGCCGGGATGAAGTTTGCCGTGACCTATCATTACTATCCGCTGGGCCGCTTCCAGCACGAGCAGCCCGGCAAGGCCCTGCTCAGCGCGTTGAATACCATCAAGCTGCAGGCTGAGGCCGAAAAGAACGATGTTCTGGAACAGCTGCAGGCTGCCCTTGCCGAGAACACCCGGCTGAACAATCAGCTGGCGGAACTGCAGAGCAGCCGTGCTGCTTATGAAGATTCGCTGGAAAACCTGTACGAGAGCAGCAGCTGGCGGCTTACCGCGCCGCTGCGTGCTTTGCGCCGCCTGCTGCGCGGCTGAATTGGATCGCTAAAGGAGTTGTCAACATGTACAGCAGTTACAGCACCCTGCAGCGTAAGCAGCTGACGAAGCAGGTTTATACCGATACCCAGAGCACCTATCTGCTGGTGTATGCACCGGGCCGTCATCAGGCGCTGGAGCACGCACTGGAAAACCAGCTGCACCGCAAGTTCCGGCTGGTGACGGAGCTGACCCCTGCCCTGACCGACTCGGTGGAGGGCGTGCTGCTGGTCAGCGAAGATCTGGAGTGCACCTCCACCGCCCTGACCTATTTTGCCGCCGCCCTGCGCACCGGTGCCGACCTTGTGGTGTGTGATGCCGCCTTTGGCTTCGATGGCTCCACCGCCCTTTATCTGAGCACCCAGCACATCCCGTGCAGCCGCTGCGCCATGGTATCGCGGAAGCTTCTGGACCGGGTGCGTGCCGCTGCGCGCGGAAGGGACAGCGTGACCGAGCTGCTGCGCCTTGCCACCGCCATGGCGGAAAACTGCCGCCGCATCCCGCAGTCTTTGCTGCACTTCCGGCGGGAGCTGTGTGCCGACGATGTGTTCTCTGCCTCCGGAAAGCGTGCTCTGATCCTGAGCCACGAGCTGACCATGACCGGTGCGCCCATCGTGCTGACAAGTGCCGTGCCGGTGCTGCGCAGCATGGGCTTTGAAGTGGTGGTGCTTGGCCCTGCGGACGACGGCTCGCTGCCGCTGTTTCTGGATGCCGGTGCCGCCGTTGTCACCCGCAGCGACTGCGTGATGAACTCGTCGCTGTGGGGCCTTGCCACCAGTGCCGATTTTGTGCTGGCCAACACCGTGGTAGAGGCAGCCGCCGTGAGCACCCTGAACGGCTCCTTCGTGCCGGTGCTGTGGTGGCTGCATGATGCCTTTGCAGGCTACCCGTTCATTGCGCACAAGATTCCCAAAACACTGGGCTCCAATGTGCATGTGTGCGCCGTAGGCTCCCACGCCACTGCCGCCATGCACTCGGTGCGGCCGGACTTCAGCATTGAACAGTTGATCTACGGTCTGCCGGACTATGCGCAGGAAAGCTTCCCGCCCTACGATATCAGCTATGCCGGCGGCAGGCCGCTGTTCGTGACCGTAGGTTCCTTTGAGCCGCGCAAGGGTCAGGATATTTTCTGCAACGCCATCCGCCTGCTAAAGCCCGAGGTGCGCCAGAAGGCTGCTTTCCTGTTCGTGGGCAAGGCGGCGGACAAGAGCCTGAAGAACGCCGTGGATGCACTGGTGGAGGATTACCCGGACACCGTTTTCTACCGCAAGCGTCTGGAACGGCCCGAGATCAAATCCCTGATGGATCAGTGCGCCTGCGTGGTATGCGCTTCCCGCGATGATCCCATGCCCACCTTCGTCACCGAGGGCCTGATCTTCGGCAAGCCCTCCATCGTGTCGGAGCACACCGGCACCGCCGGGCTGATCACCGAGGGCGTGGACGGCTTTGTGTACAAAGACGACGACCCGGATCAGCTGGCAAAGGTGCTGGAGCATGCTATCCTGCATCCGGAACAGCTGGCCGCCATGAAAGCTGACTGCCGGAAAATGTACGAGAAATATTATTCCAACGAAGCCTATGTTGCCACCCTGACACGGCTGGTGAACGAATCAACAGGCTAAAAACAAGATAAAGGCAAGGGTCGATGCGTGCATCCGCCCTTGCCTTTTTATCATTCCATCAAAATTGCACAAGAAAATTCCAGTTCCGTTCACAAAGACACAGGCCGCGTGTGTTATACTTTTATCAAATCATTCCGCCTGAAAGGAGCCTGTTCTCTCTATGAGCCAACCCACCTCTGCCGCACCTTCCCGCAAAAAGACAGTGATCTCGCTGCTGGTGCTCGCAGCACTTACCGGCATCATCGTGCTGCTGTTCGAGGACAACTGGGCCGAGATCACTGCAGCGCTTTCGCAGCTGTCCGCATGGCAGGTGCTGGTGGTGCTGGCCATCGGCCTCAGCTACCCGCTGCTGGAGGGGTGCGTGGCGTGGGTCATCGTGCGCAGCCGCATCCCGGGCTTCAGGCTCTGGCAGGGCATCGATACCGCGTGGTGCGGCACCTTTGGCAATGTGGTCACACTGGGCGCAGGCGCAGTGCCGGTGCAGACATGGTATCTGCACCGCTGCGGCCTGCCGGTTGGCCCGGGCGTGGGCCTGATGACCCTGCAGTACGTGTTCCACAAAACCACCGTGCTGCTGTATGCCACGGTGATGCTGCTGTTTCAGCACAGATGGCTTGCCGCCAACACCACCGGTGTGATGAATTATCTGCCCATGGCATACGCTGTAGTGGCGGCCATCATTGTGGTGCTGGTGCTGGTGTGCGTATCGCCGCTGGTGCAGGACCTTGCCCGCTGGCTGATGCGTCTGCTGCCCAAAACGGAAAAATGGCAGCAGCGCCGCGCCGACTGGCAGCAGCAGCTGGATGTTCTGGGCGAGGAGAGCCGCCGTCTGCTGGCAGATAAGCCCCGCTGCGCTGAAATTCTGGCATTGCAGGCGGTCAAGCTGTTCGGGCTGTTCTGCCTGCCCTACCTGTGCATCCGGTTCATGGGGCTTTCCCCTCTGAGCTTTTTGCAGGTGCAGCTGCTCACCAGCTTGATGCTGTTTTTGTCCAACGCCCTGCCCAATGTGGCCGGCATGGGCTCCATCGAGACGGCCTTCCTGCTGGTGTTCGGCAGCTTTCTGGAGCGCGGCGAGGTGATGAGCGTGATGATGCTTTACCGCATCGCCAGCTATTATGTGGTGTTCGCCGCCAGCGCCGTGGGCTTCTTCATCGCTCAGCGGCATCTGACCGATCTGGAGCCGCCAAAGGAGGATTGACCCGCCATGAAAGATAAGAGCATCCTGTCCCGGTTCGGCATTGTCATTTTAGTGCTGCTTGCACTGGTGCTGATCTTTCCTTCCGCAAAAGTCGACCTTGCATCCGGGATCAAGGCCAGCACACAGGCCAGTGTCCGGGTGGAGCACATTCAGAACTTTGCTCGCTCCGCAGAGATGGATGTTCAGCTGCTTTCTGCCGACGACCCTGCCTATCAGCAGATCGCAAACGTGCTTTCCGGCCTTACCTGTGTCAAGCGGTTCAACCAGCAGTATTCCTCCTACAGCCACGAATACCCGGTGGATTCCGTCACTGTGAGCTACTACGATGATGCCGAGAACAATAACCTCCTGTTCACCGTTTATTCCGACGGCACCGCCATCGTGAACAGCCAGTTCGTAAAGGTCAAAGAACCCAAGGGCGGCGCGGAGGAAGTGTATCAAAAGCTGGCGGAGATCATAGGATAATTGCAGATAAACCAACTCTTCGAGGTCGGCATCCTCGCCCTCTCAGCCTCGCTCTGCTTGGCAGCTCTCCCAAAGGGAGAGCCTCTGGCGAAACCAAAATGCTTTTCCGTGATGCCAAAGCCTCTCACTTTGGGAGAGGTGGCATCGCGCAGCGATGACGGAGAGGGCGAGGCCGTTTTCCTTATAAAAACAAAAAACAGGGCACGCAGGTGGTCAAGCTGCATGTCCCGTTTTTGTTTTTCTTTTGCACTTGGTGCGGTACCAATCACACCGAATGCCGCGCATCGAGCCATGGGAGCAAACTAAAACCACAGCTCATTTGAAAAAAGAGAATGGAATGGAGGAATTGGCGTTTGCGCAGCAATGAAAGCCCCAGTGGGGCTTTTAAGCCACAAAGCGGTCTTGCGTAAGCAAGATGGAGCGGCCCCGCCGCGACAAACTTGGGGTCTGTGCACATTACACAAACCGGTTTTTCACAGACACTTTTGCAGAAGCATCTGCTTTTCTGGTGCAACGTGGTTAGGTTTGTCTAACCTCGTTGCGAGAACAGAATACCACAGCCGGTTAGTCTTGTCAACCCTTATTTTTCGATTTTTTTCGCAAAATAGGTGCACCGCCGGGATTTCGGCGCTTTTTCTACATTCTGCCCAAAGAAAGCCCCTTGCTTTGGAAGAAAACCCACTTGTTATCTATTGCTTTTTAAAGTGGTTCTTGCTATTATAATAACGCAAGATTTTGTGGGCAGGTTTTCATTTTTGTCTACACCTTGTAGTCGGGGCTGCCGCAATCGGCAGTTCAAGACCGTTTTGCCCCCAGAAAGCCGCCATGCAGAGCGGTTTTTCAAAGGCTCATTAGTTAGAAAACGCTAACTGCGTAATGGAGCAAGGAGGTTCCAATGATCAATTTTGAACAGTGGGAAGGCTTTGAGGGCCGCATCTGGAAAGAAGAAGTCAATGTGCGCGACTTCATCCAGAAGAACTACACCCCGTATGACGGCGACGAAAGCTTTCTGGCCGGCCCCACCGAGGCGACCGACAAGCTGTGGGGTGCCCTGCAGAAGCTGCAGAAGGCCGAGCGCGCCAAGGGCGGCGTGCTGGATATGGAGACCGAAGTGGTCAGCAGCCTGACTGCTTACGGCCCCGGCTATATTGACGAAAGCCTGAAGGATCTGGAGCAGATCGTGGGTCTGCAGACCGACAAGCCCCTCAAGCGCGCCTTCATGCCCTACGGCGGCATCAAGATGGCAGAGCAGGCCTGCACCACCTACGGCTACCAGCCCAGCGCCGAGCTGCACAAGATCTTTACCGATTATACCCGCACCCACAATCAGGCTGTGTTTGATGCCTACACTCCTGAGATGAAGGCGGCCCGCCACACCCACATCATCACCGGCCTGCCGGACACCTACGGCCGCGGCCGCATCGTGGGCGACTACCGCCGCGTGGCCCTGTACGGCATCGATGCACTGATCAAGTTCAAGCAGGAGGACTTTGCCAACTGCGGCGACGGCACCATGACCGACGACGTGATCCGCCTGCGCGAGGAGATTGCCCGCCAGATCAGCGCCCTGAAGGGCATGAAGAAGATGGCCGAGGCCTACGGCTATGATATCTCTCAGCCCGCAAAGAACGCCAAGGAGGCCTGCCAGTGGCTGTACTTCGGGTATCTTGCCGCCATCAAGACCCAGAACGGCGCTGCCATGAGCGTGGGCCGCATCTCCACCTTCCTGGATATCTATATCCAGCGCGATCTGGACAACGGCACCCTGACCGAGACCCAGGCACAGGAGCTGATCGACCACATGGTCATGAAGTTCCGCATGGTCAAGTTTGCCCGCATCCCCAGCTACAACCAGCTGTTCTCCGGCGACCCCGTGTGGGCAACGCTGGAAGTGGGCGGCATCGGCATGGATGGCCGCAGCATGGTCACCAAGAACTGCTACCGCTTCCTGCACACGCTGGAAAACATGGGCCCCGCACCGGAGCCGAACCTGACCGTTCTGTACTCCTCCGCCCTGCCGGAGAGCTTCAAGAAATATGCCGCCAAGGTGTCCATCGATACCAGCTCTGTCCAGTACGAGAACGACGACGTGATGAAGCCCGTCTGGGGCGATGATTACTCCATCTGCTGCTGCGTGTCTGCCACCCAGACCGGCAAGGAGATGCAGTTCTTTGGTGCCCGCGCCAACCTTGCCAAGTGCCTGCTGTACGCCATCAACGGCGGTGTGGACGAGAAGAGCCACGAGCAGTGCGGCCCCAACTATGCCCCCATCACCAGCGAGTACCTGAACTACGACGAGGTGCTGCCCAAGTATGTCCAGATGCTGGACTGGCTGGCTGGCCTGTACGTCAATGTGCTGAACCTGATCCAGTATATGCACGACAAATACTACTATGAGGAAGCCGAGATGGCCCTCATCGACACCGATGTGCGCCGCACCTTTGCCACCGGCATTGCAGGCTTCTCCCACGTCATCGACTCCTTGAGCGCCATCAAGTACGCCAAGGTGAAGGTAGTGCGTGACGAGAGCGGCCTTGCCACCGGCTTTGAGACCGAGGGCGACTTCCCCAAGTACGGCAACGATGATGACCGCGCCGACGAGATCGGCGTGTGGCTGCTGCGCACCTTCCTGGAGATGATCAAGAAGCGCCACACCTACCGCAACTCTGAGGCTACCACCTCTATCCTGACCATCACCTCCAACGTGGTGTACGGCAAGTACACCGGCGCGCTGCCCGACGGCCGTGCCGCATTCACCCCGTTTGCTCCCGGTGCAAACCCCAGCTACGGCGCAGAGCAGAACGGCCTGCTGGCTTCCCTGAACTCGGTGGCAAAGCTGCCCTACCACTGGGCACTGGACGGCATCTCCAACACCCAGACCATCAACCCGGACGCTCTGGGCCACTGCGAAGGCGAGCGTGTGGAGAATCTGGTACAGGTCATGGACGGCTACTTCGATCAGGGCGCACACCACCTGAACGTCAACGTCTTTGGCAAGGAGAAGCTGCTGGACGCCATGGAGCACCCCGAGAAGGAGGAGTACGCCAACTTCACCATCCGCGTCTCCGGCTACGCCGTCAAGTTCATCGACCTGACCCGCGAGCAGCAGATGGACGTTATCTCCCGCACCTGCCATGCAGCCCTGTAACCCCATCGGCTATGTCCACTCGCTGGAATCCTTCGGCTCTGTGGACGGCCCCGGTGTGCGCTTTGTGGTGTTTTTGCAGGGGTGTGCCCTGCGGTGCAAATACTGCCACAACCCAGAAACGTGGGCTGCGGAGGGCGGCGAGGAATGGACGGCAGAAAAGCTGTTCCAGCGGGTCTACCGCTACCGCAACTACTGGGGCAAGAAGGGCGGCATCACGGTCAGCGGCGGCGAGCCGCTGCGCCAGATGGAGTTCCTGACGGCATTCTTCGAGCTGGCCCGCTCCAAAGGCGTGCACACGGCTCTGGATACCGCCGGGCAGCCCTTCCGGCCCAATGACCCGGCATACCTTGCCGCTTTTGACCGGCTGATGAAGTCCACCAGTCTGGTCATCCTCGATCTGAAGGAGATCGACCCGGAACGCCACCGGCAGCTCACCGGCAAAGACAATGCCAACATCCTTGCGATGGCGCGGCATATTTCTGACCTCGGCATCCCGCTGTGGATCCGGCATGTGCTGGTACCCGGCCTGACCGACGACGAGGAGGGCCTGCGCAGGACCGCAGACTTCATCCGCAGCCTGAAAACGGTGCAGCGGGTGGAGGTACTGCCCTACCACACGCTGGGCCTGTTCAAGTGGCAGAAGCTGGGCATCCCCTATCCTCTGCCGGACGCGGTGCCGCCTACCGCGGAGCAGGTGAAGCGTGCAGAAGAGCTGCTGGAAGTGAGCCGGTATCCCGGCTAAGCTCCTGATTTGAAAAACGACCGTTTCCGGTGTGCAGAATGCGCCGGGAGCGGTCGTTTTTTCTTGACTTCCCTTCTGTACACCGTTATAATGAAAAAAGTAAAAAAGGAGAAACAGCCATGCAGATTTTCAATACGCTGACCCGCCAGAAAGAAGAATTCGTGCCGCAGGTGCCCGGTGAATACCGCATCTATGTCTGCGGCCCTACCGTTTATAACTATATCCACATCGGCAACGCCCGCCCGCTGATCGTGTTCGATACCCTGCGCCGCTACCTTGAGTACCGCGGCAACAAGGTGTTCTATGTTTCCAACATCACCGATATCGACGATAAGCTCATTAAGAAGGGACAGGAGGAGGGCACCTCCATGAAGGAGGTCGCCCAGCGCTTTGAGGCCGAGTACCTCAAGGATGCCGCCGGCCTCAACTGCAAAAAGCCCACCGTCCAGCCCCGGGCCACCGAGCACATCCAGCAGATCCTGGATATCGTGAAGGATCTGATCGACTCCGGTCACGCCTACGTTGCCAAGAACGGCGATGTGTACTTCCGGGTGAAGAGCGATCCCGAGTACGGCAAGCTGAGCCATTTGAAGCTGGACGATCTGGAGAGCGGCAACCGTGAGCTGCGCAGCCAGATGGACGACGACCTGAAGGAGGACCCTGCAGACTTTGCCGTGTGGAAGGCCGCAAAGCCCGGTGAACCTGCATGGGAGAGCCCCTACGGCATGGGCCGTCCGGGCTGGCATATCGAGTGCAGCGCCATGAGCCGCACCCATCTGGGCAAGACCATTGATCTGCACTGCGGCGGTCAGGACCTGATCTTCCCCCACCACGAGAATGAGATCGCACAGAGCGAGTGCGCCAACGGCTGCACCTTTGCCCGCTACTGGATGCACAATGGCTTCATCAACGTGGACAATCAGAAGATGTCCAAGAGCCTGCACAACTTCTTCACCGTGCGGGACGTGGCGGACGTCTACGGCTACGAACCCATCCGCTATTTCATGCTGACCGCAGGCTACCGGATGCCGCTGAACTACACCGTGGACCTCATTGAAAGCTGCAAGAACAGTCTCGAGCGCCTGTACACCTGCCGCGAGAATCTAGACTTTGCCCTGACCAAGGATGCCTTTGGCACCGACGAGACTCTGAAGGAAAAGGCTGCCGAGGCCCGCACCAAGTTCTGCACCGCCATGGACGATGACCTGAACACCCCGGATGCACTGGCTGCCGTGTTCGATCTGGTCAAGGAGATCAACACGCTGTCGGCTGTTTCCTCCAAGGATGCCCTGCAGACCGCCGCCGCTGCGTTCGACGAGATCACCGGCGTACTGGGCCTGCTGTACAACCGCAAGAAGGACGAGGTGCCCGCCGAGGTGACTGAGCTGGTAGAGAAGCGTGCCGCCGCCAAGAAGGCCAAGGACTGGGCCACTGCCGATGCCATCCGTGCACAGCTGACCGAACTGGGCTGGGCGGTCAAGGACACTGCACAGGGCCCGCAGCTGAGCAAACTGTAACACCTCCTAAAATGCCCTCCGTTTCACTCTGGGCATCTTTAGCAGAATTAGTATTTTGAATTTACGACCCGGAAAGATCTGCGGATCTTTCCGGGTCGTTTTTTCACGAGAAAAGCAGCTTCTTATAAAGCCGTGCTGTTTTTGCCGTTTTTCTCTTTACATTCCAAACGCAATTTGCCATAATAAAACCAGAAATAACATTACCGGAGGCAGGCACAATGAAGGTCATGGTTTTTGACGTAGGAGGCACCGAGATCAAATATTCGGTCATGGACGAGCAGATGAACCGTTTCGATTCCGGTTCCGTGCCCACGCCGCAGGATACGCTGGCGCATTTTCTCGACACAATATACGCTCTGTATGCACCGCATAAGGATGAAGTGGACGGTATCGCCATGGCGCTGCCCGGCTTTGTGGATGCCAACACCGGCTATGTCTCCAACGGCGGGGCACTTCTGTACAACACCGGCACGCAGGTGGGGCAGCTGGTGCGCGAAAGATGCGGCTGCCGTGTCACGCTGGAAAACGACGGCAAGGCTGCAGCCATTGCAGAGCTGCGGGCCGGTGCCTTGCAGGGCTGCTGCAATGCGGCAGTGTTTATCATCGGCACCGGCGTGGGCGGCGGCATCATTGCCAATGGCCAGCTGGTGCGCGGCATGCACTTTACCGCAGGAGAGTACAGCTTTGTGAACACCAACGCCGACGAGTGGGAGAATACCGAAAAAACCATGGCCTGCCAGTGCAGCACCAAATACCTGCTCAAGTGGTACCGCGCCCGCAAGGGCCTGCCCGCCGATGCCCCCATGAATGGCAAACTCTTTTTTGAAGCCGCCAATGCCGCCGAGCCGGAAGCGCTGGAAGTGCTGGAACGGTTCTGCAGGATGGTGGCCGTGCAGATCTACAACCTGACCGTATTGCTGGATGTGGAAAAGGTAGCCATCGGCGGCGGCATCAGCAAGCAGCCGCTGCTGCTGGACGATCTGCGCCGGGTATATGCCGGGCTGTTTGCTTCCCGTGGGGAATCACCTTACATGATCGGTCTGCCCCGCTGCGAGATCGTGCCCTGCCATTTCAGCAGCGAAGCCAATCAGGTGGGAGCATTGTATACCTATCTGCAGGCGGAAAGTGAAGCCATTTAATGGCTTCCGCTTCGCTCCAGCCCTATTCAGCGGAACAATTATTTTTATAGAGCAAACTCCGGCAGACTGCGGTCTGCCGGAGTTTGCATTTTCACAGGATAGGGCCGTATTGGAAAACGGCATTCTCTCTTAGATTTACTTATTGGTCAGCCGGTTGAAGTGCGGCTTTTCGTCTTCTTCCTTCTTCGGTTCCGGCTTTTCCGCCGGGGTCAGGCGCACCTCGGTCACGCGGCGCTTGGCCGTGCGGGTAACGACACCGTCGTACTCGCCCAGCGTGAACCGGTCGCCCACCTTGGGCAGATGGCAGGTTTTTTCCTGCACCAGACCGTTCACCGTATTGGAATCGATATCCTCATCCTCCGGCAGGCCCAGCCTCTCATACAGGTCGTCCACACCGGCACTGCCCAGCACGATCCAGCTGCCGTCCGACTGTTTGCGGAAGTCCTCGGTCGCTTCGTCGTGCTCGTCCCAGATCTCGCCTACCAGCTCTTCCAGAATATCTTCCAGCGTGATGATGCCCTCGGTACCGCCGTACTCGTCCACCACCACCGCCATGTGATGGTGCTGCTCGCGCAGGGTGCGCAGCAGCTGGGAGATCTGGGTGGAGCCGGTGGTATAAAGGGTGGGCTTCACAAGGTCTTCCAGCGTGGTATCCTTGCGCAGGCGGCCAAGGTAAAAGTCCTTTTCATGTACCACACCGATGATGTTGTCAATGGTGCCGTGGTAAACGGGCAGACGGGAATATCCCGATTCCGCAAAGGTATCGGCCACCTCATCCAGCGAGAGGTCGTCCTCCACCGCGATCACATCCACGCGGGGCGTGAGGATCTCCTCCACCTCCACATCGTCGAACTCAATGGCGCTGCGGATGAGCTGGCTTTCCCGGTCGGTCAGCTCGCCGTCGTTCTCGGCCTCGCTGACCATGGTCATCAGCTCACCCTCAGTGATGGTGTCCTCCTCGGTGCTGCGGATGAAATGCCCCAGCAGGCGCTTCCACTGGCTGAACAGCCAGGTCAGCGGGGTGAACAGGATCATGAGCAGGTTCAAAAAGGGCGAAACCGCCGTTGCAACCGTCTCCGGCATCTCCTTTGCAAGGCTCTTGGGGGTCACCTCGCCAAAGATCAGAACCACAATGGTCAGCACGAAGGTGGACACCGTCGCGCCCCGCTCCGGGTCCAGCAGGCGGGTGAACAGCACTGTGCCAATGGATGCTGCGGCAATGTTGACGATATTGTTGCCGATGAGGATGGTGGAGAGCAGCTTGTCGTACTTTTCCGACATAGCCAGCACGCGGGCTGCTGCCGAATCGCCGTCCTCGGCGCGGCTTTTCAGGCGGATCTGGTTCAGGGAAGAAAATGCGGTCTCAGAGGCGGAGAAAAAGGCGGAAAATGCCACCAGAATGATCAGCGCCGCCAAAAGCGTAATACTGCCATCGTCCATAAAAAGGGAAATCACACTCAACTTTCTGTTTTTATTAAAGAACAGACTCCCTCAGTCTGCTTCGCAACCAGCTCCCTCAAAGAGGGAGCCTTGCCGCGTGATGACAGAAGGAGTTCTTTCCGTATACAAAAATGTGCTCCCCATCGTTGCTGTTCCGCGATGAAAAGCACATCAATGTTATTTGTAATCATACCATATTCTGTACGGTGGTGCAAGCTTTCTTGCCGCAAAGTCCGTACAGAACAGGTAAAATTTACATTATCGCAGGGTCAAAGCGCCATTCTCGCAGTCTACCGTCAGGGTGTTGCCCTCGGTATAGCTGCCCTGAATGATGGCCTTGGCGATCAGGGTCTCCACGCGGCTCTGGATGAACCGCTTGATGGGACGTGCGCCATAGACGCTGTCGTAAGCAGAATCGATGATGAAGTCCTTGGCAGCGGTGGTGACCTCCAGCTTGAGGTGCTTGCCCTCGTCCATGCGCTTGCGCAGATCCTGCAGCTGCAGATCCACGATCTTGCGCATCTCGTCCTTGGTCAGGCTCTTGTAGTAGACGATCTCATCCAGACGGTTCAGAAACTCGGGGCGGAACTTGCTCTTCAGCAGCTGGTCGATCTGGTGCTTTGCTTCCTCGCTCAGCTCGTTGGAGCCGTTGGCACGGCGCTGCTCCAGATCGTTCAGGATGATGTCGCTGCCCAGATTGGAGGTGAGGATGATGACCGTGTTCTTGAAGTCCACGGTGCGGCCCTGACTGTCGGTGATGCGGCCATCGTCCAGCACCTGCAGCAGGATGTTGAACACATCGGGGTGGGCTTTTTCCACCTCATCGAACAGCACCACGCTGTAGGGCTTGCGGCGCACAGCCTCAGTCAGCTGGCCGCCCTCTTCGTAACCGACATATCCCGGAGGCGCGCCGATCAGACGGCTGACGCTGAACTTCTCCATATACTCGGTCATATCGATTCGCACCATGTTGCGCTCGTCGTCAAACAAGGCCTGTGCCAGTGCCTTGGCCAGCTCAGTCTTGCCAACGCCGGTGGGGCCGAGGAACAGGAAGCTGCCGATGGGGCGGTTGGGGTTGGCGATACCGGCGCGGCTGCGCAGGATGGCCTCGCTCACCTTGGTCACAGCCTCGTCCTGACCGATGACCCGCTGGTGCAGCACATCGTCCAGATGCAGCAGCTTCTCACGCTCACCCTCCACCAGTTTCTCCACCGGGATGCCGGTCCAGCGGGCCACGATGCGGGCGATCTCCTCATCGGTCACGCGGTCACGCAGCAGGCTGTCCTCCTTCTTGGCGGCGGCAATCTTCTCTTCCTCTTCCAGCTGTTTCTGCAGCTGGGGCAGCTTGCCGTATTTCAGCTCAGCGGCCTTGTTCAGGTCGTACTCGCGCTGGGCCTTTTCAATGTCGGCGTTGGTCTGCTCGATCTGCTCACGCAGGGATTGTACCTTGCCGATGGCGTTCTTCTCGTTCTCCCACTTTGCCTTCATGCTGCGGAACTTGTCCTGCAGCTCGGCCAGCTCCTTTTCCAGATCCTTCAGGCGGCTCTGGCTCAGGGCATCGGTCTCCTTTTTCAGGCTCACCTGCTCGATCTGCAGTTGGGTGATGCGGTGGGCCAGATCGTCCATCTCGCTGGGCATGCTGTCCATCTCGGTCTTGATCATGGCGCAGGCTTCATCCACAAGGTCGATGGCCTTATCCGGCAGGAAACGATCCGTGATATAGCGGTCGGAAAGGGTGGCAGCTGCGATCAGGGCGCTGTCGTTGATCTTCACGCCGTGGAACACCTCGTAGCGTTCCTTCAGGCCGCGCAGGATGGAGATGGTGTCCTCCACGGTGGGCTCATCCACCTGTACCGGCTGAAAGCGGCGCTCCAGAGCGGGGTCTTTCTCGATATACTGGCGGTACTCGTCCAGCGTGGTGGCACCGATGCAGTGCAGCTCGCCCCGGGCCAGCATGGGCTTGAGCAGGTTGCCCGCGTCCATGGCACCATCGGTCTTGCCGGCACCCACGATGGTGTGCAGCTCATCGATGAAGAGGATGATCTTGCCCTCGCTCTTCTTCACCTCGTTCAGCACGCTCTTCAGGCGCTCCTCAAACTCGCCGCGGTACTTTGCACCGGCCACCAGAGCGCCCATGTCCAAGCTGAACACGATGCGGTCCTTCAGGTTTTCGGGCACATCGCCGCGCACGATACGCTGTGCAAGACCCTCTGCAATGGCGGTCTTGCCAACGCCGGGCTCACCGATCAGGCAGGGGTTGTTCTTGGTCTTACGGGACAGGATGCGGATCACGTTGCGGATCTCCTGATCACGGCCGATGACGGGGTCCAGCTTCTGCTTGCGGGCAAGGTCTACCAGATCCTGACCATACTTCTGCAGGGCGTTGTAGGTCTCCTCGGGATTGTCGTTGGTCACACGCTGGTTGCCGCGCACAGCCGTCAGTTGCTGCAGGAACTTATCTTTCGTGATGCTGAACGCACGGAACAACTCGGTGGTGTTCTGGGTCTGCTCGTCCAGCAGACCAAGGAACACATGCTCCACGCTGATATAGTCGTCCTTCATGGCCTTGGCTTCTCGGGCGGCGGCGCTGAGCACCTTATCGGCAGCCTGCGAGATATAGACCTTGTCGGGGTCACGGCCGGAGCCGGAGACCCGGGGCAGAGCCGAAAGCTTTTCGGCCACGGCGGCAGCAAAACTGCCGGGGTCAACATTCAGCTTCTGCAACAGCTGCGGGATCAGACCCTGCTCCTGCGAAGCCAGTGCGTGCAGCAGATGTTCGGGTTCCAGCTGGTTATGCTGATACTCCACAGCCAGCTGCTGCGCTGCCTGCAGAGCTTCCAGCGTTTTCTGCGTATATTGATTGGTATTCATAAAGTCAAGCCTCCATTCATACCGGAAGGTTTATTTTAGCGGACATGATAGTCGTCTGCTAAAAGCCCGGTGCAGAGATGCTGCCGAACGGGAAGCAGCGGCTATTCTTCAGTTGTTTCACGGTTTCAAGCACCTCCTGCCGAACTGGTTTTGCTTGTTTTAGCACTCTATCTGTTCGACTGCTAAAACTATACTCCTGTTTCCCCACTTTGTCAATAGGGTTCATAAAAAGTTTGCAAATCATAATTTTTTCAACAAAAAAGCACCACACAGCTTTTCAGCCGTGCAGTGCATCCTTGCAATTTGTCGAATGATATGATACTCTATACTTGCTGCTTCTGTAAGCAGCAAGGCACTGCATACAACGGCAGGCGGTTCAGCCCTCGCTTCCGAAAGGAGGTGAGAGTCATGCCTATTACTTTTACATTCCATCTGCTTGGGCTTACGTTCACGCTGCGGATCACAAAAGGTAAAAGATGAACCGCCACCCTGGCCGGTGACGGTTCGTTTTAGAACTATAACCCAAAAGGGCTGACCGCTTGTCGCAGTGCCTTTTCTATTTGTAGTATAGTTACTTTTTATAAATTTGTCAAGGCTTTACGTTCAGCCCTGCTTTTTCCAGCGGCGCATCACGCCCATGCCCAGCGCATAGGGGCCGGTGTGCACGGCAATGGTGCAGCCGATCTGCAACAGGCCCACTTCGCACTGTGCGCCGGGGTACTTTGCACGCAGGGCCGCGCGGGTCTGCATCCACAGGCGCTTGCCTTCCTCTTCGTCGTAGCCGTAGCCTACGGTGATGCGGTAGTCGTCCGGGGTGCCGCCGTGGGCATCCAGATAGTTCATCAGCTGTTCCAGCGCTTTTTCAAAGCTCTTCTGTCGGCCGCGTGCCACGCCGCCGGAGAAGATCTCGCCATCCTTGAACAGGATCATCGGCTTGATGCCCAGCATGTTGGCTGCACGGCCCGTCACCTTGCCAATGCGGCCGCCCTTAATGAGATAGTCCAGATTGCCTACCGTGAAGAAGATCTGGTTGGTAGCTTTCTCTGCTTCCAGCCATGTCACGGTCTCGTCCAGCGTGCAGCCTGCGTCCCGCATGGCCACGGCGTTTTCCACCATGGTGGACTCGGTAACGGTAGCCGCCGCGCTGTCAATGACCTCAATGCGGGCATCGGGGAAATCTTCCAGCACCAGATCCCGGGCATTGCGGGCGCTGCCCACACAGCCGCTCATCTTGCTGGTGAACACCAGACACAGCACATCCCGGCCAGCAGCAGCATGGGCACGGAATGCCTGCTCAAAGTCCTCAATGGAAGCAAGGCTGGTTTTGGGGTAGGCCGAAGGGTTGTCCACCATGAACTGGTAGAAGTCCCGCACGGCGATCTCCTTGCCTTCTTTGCGGTAGTGCTCGCCGTCCAGCGAGACATAGAAGGACACGACCTCGATTTGGAGCTGTTTGGCAGTGTCCAGCGTCAGGTCGCATGCGCTGTCGGTAATGATATCAAACATCTGTGACGCTTCCTTTTCTGAATCATTCAGGAGCTTTGCAGGGGATCACACGTGGTGGATATAAGCCTCACGCTCGGCACCCACAGAGATGTAGGTGATCTTGCAGCCGACAGCCTTTTCCAGATATTCCACGTAATCGTGTGCCTCCTTGGGCAGATCTTCCCACTTGCGGGCTGCGGTGATATCGCAGTGCCAGCCGGGCAGGTACTCCACCACGGGCTGTGCGGTGTCCAGAGCTTCGCCCATGGGGAAGCGGGTGGTAGTGCTGCCATCGGTCAGCTTGTAGGCAGTGACCATGGGGATCTTTTCCATGTAGTCCAGCACGTCCAGCAGGGTCAGAGCAACTTCATCGCAGCCCTGGCAGAACACGCCGTAGCGGCTTGCCACCAGATCGATGGGGCCAACGCGGCGGGGACGGCCGGTGGCTGCACCGTACTCGTGGCCAGCCTCACGCAGGTCGTGCTTTTCCTCTTCGGTCATAGCCAGCTCGGCAGTGAAGGGGCCGTCACCCACGCAGGAGGAGTAAGCCTTCATCACGCCGATGGAGTTGTGCAGCTTGTGGCCCGGGATGCCTGCGCCGATGGGAGCGTAAGCACCGATGACGTTGGAAGAGGTGGTATAGGGGTAAATGCCGAAATCGATGTCGCGCAGAGCGCCCAGCTGAGCCTCGAACAGGACCTTCTTGCCTGCAGCGTCTGCATCGGCCAGATACTGGCCCACATCGCAGATGTAATCCTTGAAGATGGCGGCATACTTTTCGAGCCATGCCCACATCTCATCCACGCTGATGGGAGCTGCGTTGTAGCTGCCCTCCATCACCAGATTCTTGGAATCCACCATGGTGACGAGGCGCTTCTTCACAGCGTCGTCCAGATGCAGCAGGTCGCCCATGCGCAGGGTCTTCTTCATGTACTTGTCGCCGTAAGCGTAGGCAATGCCGCGCTTGGTGGAGCCGAACTGTGCGCCGGTCTTGGACAGACGTGCTTCTTCCAGACCGTCCTGCTCCACATGGTAGGGCATGGTGATGGTTGCACGGTCGGAGATCTTCAGGTTTGCCGGGCTGATCTCAACGCCCTGCTCCCGCAGCTTGTTGATCTCGCCGTCCAGATGATGCGGGTCGATGACCATGCCGTTGCCCATAACGCAGACCACGTTCGGACGCAGGATGCCGGAGGGCAGCAGATTCAGCACGAACTTGCCGCGCTCGTTCTTGACCGTGTGACCGGCGTTGTTGCCGCCCTGATAACGTGCAACGATGTCATACTCCTGGCTGATGAGGTCGACCATGCGGCCCTTGCCTTCATCGCCCCAGTTGATACCCGTAATTGCAGTAAGCATAATAAATGACCTCTTTATCATTTTTTCAAAAGACAGCCTTTTCCGTGCACCTTGCCCGGGATACGCCACCTTGGGAAAACACATCAGCAGGCATACACAAAGCACATACCAATGCAAGTATAGTATAGCACAGATCGCCGTGCAAAAAAAGAGGAAAACACAGCTTTGGGCTGCGTTTTCCTCCAAAAAAGTGTGCGCAAAATTGTGCGTTCAGCTGCGGGGGTTCTCAAGGTCGGCACGGCGGGTCACCTTGTGGATGGTGCCGTCCGGCTCCTGAATGGAGGTGTTGGCCAGCTGCGCGCGCAGGCTGGCCTTCATGTCGTCGATGTATTCGCGGCGCAGGGCCTGCTGCTCTGCCTTTTCGGCCTCGGTCAGGCCGGTGGTCTTGCTCTTTTTTGCCAGCTCGTTGATGCGGGCGATCTTTTCCTGTGTCATGGTGCCTCCTGTATTTTCAAGCGGAATATGTTATAATAAGAAAGCAAACCCTCTCAGTCATTGCTGTGCAATGCCAGCTCCCCCGAAAGGGCGAGCTTTTAAGGAATTTTCTCAATCAGTATAGCAAAGGATGATAAAAATGGCAACTCAATTGAATTTTGCACAGCAGATGGATGCCGTGCTCAAAACGCTGGACGGCACCCGGCCGCGCCTTTTGCTCCACGCCTGCTGCGGCCCCTGCTCCAGCGCAGTGCTGGAACAGCTGTGCCAGTATTTTGAGATCACAGTGCTTTACTATAACCCCAACACATGGCCTGCAGAGGAATACCACCGCCGCGGCGAAGAGCTGAAGAAGTTCGTGGCGGCAGCCCATCCTCTGGGCGTGACCGTGGTGGAGGACCACTACGACCCGCAGGAGTTCTACTCTGCTGTCACCGGCCTTGAAAACGAGCCGGAGCGGGGCAGCCGGTGCACGATCTGCTACCGGCTGCGGATGCGCCGGGCGGCGCAATACGCCAGTGAGAACGGCTTCGACTGGTTCACCACCACACTGTCCATCAGCCCGCATAAAGATGCCAAGCGCATCAATGCCATCGGGCAGGAGCTGGAAGCCGAGTTCGGCGTAAAGCATCTGCCTTCGGACTTCAAAAAGCACAACGGCTATCTGCGCAGCCTGCAGCTTTCGGAGGAATACGGCCTGTACCGGCAGGATTACTGCGGGTGCGAGTTCAGCGCGAAGGCAAGAGGGATTGAAAAGTAAGCCGTTATCGGGCAGGCCGCTTTTTGCTTACTCTTCCGGCAGCTTTGCCACCAGCAGGGTGAAAATAATCAGCCCCACGCAGGGCACGATGTTGGAAGCCATACCGGCGGCAAGGCCAGCCTTTTCGGCTACGATGCCAATGATCCACGGCATGAGGATGGCACCGCTGGACGCCGCCGGCAGCATGATGCCCATGCTGGTCACGCTGGTCATGCGGCCCGCGCTGGCTACAGCAGTGGGGTTCAGGCCCGCCATGGAGAACGCAAACGCAAACAGCAGCACGATGGCCATGCCCTGCGTGTGGGCCATGACCAGCAGCACATAAAAGATCGTACACAGCACGCTCATGCCCACCATGGCCTTGCGCGGGCTCTTGAACGGGAACACGAATGCGATCAGCAGACGGGCCACCAGCGTGGCGCCCCACATGACCGTGACGGTGTAAGCCGCCAGTGTGCCCGCAATGATGCCGCTGCCCTTGAAGTAAGTGACCATCCAGCCGTTGACGCTCTGCTCTGCAGCGTTCTGGAAGAACAAAAGGCCGGTCAGCATCCAGAACCGTGCCGAACGCAGAAAGCTCCAGTCAATGGCCTGCTTTTCCTTGGCATTCTTGGCCTTGCCGCCGCCCAGCGGGGTAAAGGCATATACCAGCCACAGCACAAGTCCCAGTGCCGCCAGCAGGAACACCGCCAGCTCAGTGCTCACCTTCGCCGCTGCCGCAATGAGGAATGGGCACAGCAGCGCACCGCAGGCGTAGCAGCTGTGCATCAGGTTCATGCCCCGGGTGCGGTCAGCAGAGTGATCGCTGACCAGAATGGTGCAGGTGTTGATAACACTGCCCTTAGCAATGCCCACCACAAAGAAAGCTACTGCCAGCAGGATCTCTACACCGGTCAGGCCCATGATGCCGTAGCCCACCGCATAGCCGATGGTGAGCAGCAGCACACTGGGCTTCATGCCCAGTACACTGGGCAGCATACCGATGAGCAGGCCTGCCAGCAGATTGCCCACACTCATAAGTGAGAGCAGGGTGCCGGTCATGCCGTAGGCAAAGCCGTAGCGCTCCTGCAGCAGGCTGACCACCACGCCCGCACTGATGGCGCAGATGCCGCTGAAGAAGAAAGTAAGAAAGCCTGTATTCCGCAGGCGTGCAGACTGTTGTTCCATGATCGTCCTCTTTCTGTGAAAATATCCTCCTTCTATTTAACCATAATTCCGCATCATTGCAACCGGATTTTCTTACAAAAAGTTGCAAAAAGCCCGCCGGGGCACGGACGATTTAAAATGCCCTCCGCTTGCGCTCTGGGCATCTTCAGCGGAAAAATCATTTTTAATTTCGCGTTTGTCGCGCTCTGCGGAGCGCTCCAAACGCTTTTTTCACGAGAGGAGCTGTGACGGGAAAATTCATCTCTTCTCTGCGACCTTTCTTGTGAAAATGGTAGAACGGAACGCCCGCAGGCGTTCCGTTCTACCGAAATCCAGAAGAATACTTCCTTGAATTATGCCCAGAGCAACGCGGAGGGCACTCCCAATCATTTTCATGCAAAAAGCCCGCCGGGCATCGCTGCACGGCGGGCTTTGGTTTACAGTTTACTCTGCCTTGGTCTCGGGCTTTGCCTCAGCAGCGGCTTCCGGCTTTGCTGCGGGAGCAGCAGCAGGAGCGGCGGGCTTCACCACGGGCTTCGGGGGATTGGGGTCATCCTTCAGCGGGAAGAGGATGATGTGCTTGGGGCACTTTTGGGCACACATGCCGCAGCCCTTGCACTTGTCATAGTCGATGCGGGCCACGCCGTCCACCACGTGGATAGCGTCGAACTTACAGGTGCGCTCGCACATACCGCAGGCAATGCAGGAGGTGGTGCACAGCTTGTTTGCCACAGCACCCTTGTCCTTGTTGGAGCACATGACCACCGGCTTGCGCGGGCCGCCCACATCGATCATGATGACCTGCTTGGGGCAGATGTTTGCGCAGGCACCGCAGCCGGTGCACTTGTCCTTGTCCACCTTGGCAACACCGTCCACAATGTGGATGGCATCGAACTTACACACCTTGGTGCAGTCGCCCAGACCAACGCAGGCAAAGGAGCAGGTCTTGGGGCCGCCGTACAGGGCTGCAGCGGCTGCACAGGTCTGGATGCCCTTGTAATCATAAGCAGGCTTGCAGTGCTCGGAATTGCCCTGACACTGGACAACCGCCTTCTTTTCCACAGCGCTGGCCGTGCCGCCCATGATCTTGGCAATGGCAGCGGCAGCCTTAGGGCCGCCAGGTGCGCACTTGTCGCAGGGCACGCCGTCCATGACCACAGCCTTTGCGTAGTCCGCACAGCCTGCGTAGCCGCAGCCGCCGCAGTTTGCACCGGCAAGGCAGTTGGTAACTTCTTCAATGCGGGGGTCTTCCTCCACCGCCATGAACTTGGACGCTGCGACCAGAACGATCGCGCCGACTGCGCCCACGATGGTACACAGGATAACAGCAGATACAATATTCATAATCCTGTTCCTCCCTTACAGCGTGACATTGAACAGGTTTTCGACGATGCCGCCGAAGCCCATGAAGGACAGGCTGGTGATTGCTGCTGCGATCAGAGTGATGGGCAGGCCCTTGAAGGGTGCCGGGGGATCGCAGGCTTCCACGCGCTTGCGCACGCCGCTGAACATGACCATGGCCAGCATGAAGCCGCAGCCTGCGCCGATGGCACACACCAGAGCCTCAATGTAGGCAACACCGAAGCCCATAGCAGCCACATCTGCGCCGTAGTCGCCCACGACCAGAATGGTGACCGCCAGAACACAGCAGTTGGTGGTGATCAGGGGCAGGTAAACGCCCAGAGAGTTATACAGTGCAACCACGTACTTCTTGAGGAAGATCTCGATGAACTGCACCAGAACAGCAATGACCAGAATGAACACGATGGTCTGCAGGTAGCTCAGACCAGCCGGGTCCAGAATGAAGATCTGGATGGGGAAGGTAACGGCCGTTGCCATGAACATGACGAAGATGACGGCACCGGACATACCAACCGCAGAATCCAGCTTTTTGGAAACGCCCAGGAACGGGCAGATACCGTAGAACTTCACCAGCACGTAGTTGTTGACCAGGATCATGCTGAAGAAGATCGCAGCGAGTTTTACTAACATCTTATTCTGCCTCCTTCTTCAGGTTATCAAGGTCGCAGCAGCTCTTGCGCTCGATGCGGGCATCCAGCTTGCCTTCCAGCCACACACAGCCGGCCATCAACAGGCCAAAGCAGAAGAATGCGCCGGGAGCCTGCGTCATGATGGAGACCTTGGCAACGCTTTCCGGGATCACCTGGAAGCCCAGCCATGTGCCGCTGCCCAGGATCTCACGGATGGATGCCATCAGGGTAGCGGTGAGGGTGTAGCCAACGCCCATGCCCACGCCGTCCAGTGCGGAGTCCACGATGCTGTTCTTGCAGGCGAACATCTCGGCACGGCCCAGAATGATACAGTTGACAACGATCAGGGGCAGGAACACGCCCAGAGCGTTGTACAGGCTTTCCATGTAAGCCTGCATGAACATCTGAACGATGGTCACGAAGCTTGCGATAATGACGATGTAGCAGGGCAGATGCACCTTGCCGGGGATCACCTTGCGCAGCAGGGAGATCATGATATTGGAGCACACCAGCACGAAGGTGAAGGCGGCACCCATGCCCAGAGCGCTGGAAACTGCAGTGGTAACTGCCAGAATGGAGCAGGTACCCAGAACCAGACGCAGAACGGGGTTTTCTTTGATAATGCCGTTGGTAAGGATGCTTACCTTGGACTTATTTTCTTGTGCCATTTCTTACCAACCTCCTTTACGCCAGCTCGTTGTAGCAGTTGACACAGTCATTGATGGCAGCAAACAGAGCGGTGGACGAAATGGTTGCGCCGCTGTAGGCGTCGTAATCCTGATTCATCACAATGTTCTGGGTGCCGTCCATGCCGTCGAACTGCGCCAGGAAGTCGTCACTGCTCACGTTGGAACCGATGCCCTTGGTCTGGGTGGAAGCGTCCACCCAGATGCCGGTCTCGGCGCCGTTGGCATCAAAGCCCATGATAACGGTCAGGATACCGCCGTCAAAGCCCTTTTCCTCGGCCTTGATCGCAGTGCTGCCGTCCGGAGCTTTGACCACGCCGGTGATGCCGGCGGTGGTGTAATCGGTCACTTCTTCCAGCTCGCTGGCATCCGAAACGGAGGGCAGCACGCCGACATAAGCGGCCAGAGTGGTGCGCTTGGTGTTCTCGGCAATGACCGGGGCGGTCATACCGTTCACCAGTGCCAGCAGCAGGCTGGCGATCAGGGAGATAACGCTCAGCACAACAATGGGCTTGATGGTGCTCTCCCAGTTGGAAGACTTACTCATTTGCCAGCACCCTCCTTTGCTTTCTTTGCAGGCTTGATGTAGCCATACGGGGTCTGACGGGTCAGATCGTTGATGTAGGGAACCCACAGGTTCATGAACAGCAGTGCGAAGGACACGCCCTCGGTGTAGCTGCCCCAGTAACGGATGGCAAAGGTGACGATGCCCAGTGCCACGCCGTACACCAGCTTGCCCTTCAGGGTGAAGGGGCTGGTAACGTAGTCGGTAGCCATGAACACGGCACCGAACAGCAGGCCGCCGCTCAGCACGGCAACCAGAGCCTCGTGCACACTGTGGGTAGCAATGAGGTAGAACACGAACATGCTGCCGACGTAAGAAGCCGGGATAGCGATGCTGATGGTCTTGGTGGCCACCAGATAGATCAGGCCCAGCACGATGGCCAGTGCGCAGGTCTCGCCCAGCACACCGCCGTGGATGCCCATGAACAGATCCAGCAGGCTCAGCTTAGACTTATCGGCCACAGCCAGCGGGGTAGCGCTGGACAGCTGGTCCACCGCTGCATCCGGGAACACCCACTTGTTCATGGAACCGGCAAAGCTGATGAACAGCACGATACGGCCCACCAGAGCGGGGTTGGCAAAGTTCATGCCGATGCCGCCGAACAGCTGCTTGACGATGACGATGGCCACCAGATCACCGATGATGAGCTGGCCGATGGGCATGCCCACGGGCACGTTCATGGCCAGAATGATGCCGGTGACGACGGCGGACAGGTCGCTGATGGGGTTGGGCTTCTTGAGCAGCTTGCAGTACAGCCACTCAAAGGCCACGCAGGCCACCACGGACACGGCTGTTACCAGCAGTGCACGCATACCAAAAATAATGGCAGAGGCCACCACGCAGGGGCACAGGGCGACGATCACGTTGGCCATCAGGCTCTGGGTGGTCTCTTCGCTGCGCACATGCGGGGAAGCCGAAACAATAAGCTTCGTATCCATTACTTATTGCCTCCTTTTTTGATTTCACCAAGGTAGAACGCCTTTGCCAGACTCATCATCTGGGTAACAGGGCGCTTTGCCGGGCAGACGAACGAGCAGCTGCCGCAGTTGAAGCAGTAGTCTGCATGCAGCTTGCCCAGCTCCTGCACATCGCGTGCAGCGTATGCCTGATTGACCTCCACAGGCTCCAGACCCATGGGGCAGTACTCCACGCAGCGGCCGCAGCGGATGCAGGGATTCACCGGTGCAGGCTCTGCAGCGGCCTTGCTCAGGAAGATCAGGCCGGAGGTGGTCTTGGTGGTGGGGTAGCTCAGGTTCTCCACAGCGGGGCCCATCATGGCACCGCCGGCAACCACTTTGCCCAGCTCGCCCTTGACACCCGCAAAATCAATGATGTCCTGATAGGCAGTGCCCACGGGGACAACGATGTTCTGGGGCTTTGCGCAGGCATCGCCGTCCACAGTGATGGTGCGCTCGACCACCGGCATACCGGTAGCCAGATACTTGCCAAGGGTGGAAACGCTGGTCACGTTCATGACGATAGCCCCGGCATCTGCGGGCAGACCGCCGTGGGGCACTTCGCGGCCCAGACACTTTTCAATAAGGATCAGCTCTGCGCCGGTGCCGTAGACACTGGGCAGGGGCTTGACCTCGATGGTGCTGTCGCCATTGGTCTTTTTGCACAGCAGGTCGATGCACTCGGGCTTGTTGTTCTCAATGCCGATGACGCACTTCGGGATGCCGGTGTACTGCAGCACGGCCTTGATGCCGCGGATGATATCATCGCTGCAGTTCAGCATTTCCTGCGTATCGCTGGTCAGCCACACTTCACACTCGGAAGCGTTGATCAGCAGGGTATCCACCTGCTGCTTGGGCTGCAGCTTTACGTCGGTCGGGAAGCCTGCGCCGCCCAGACCGACCAGGCCGCACTCACGCACAGCCTTGAGGAAGCTGGCCTTATCGGTCACTTCCGGTGCCTTGACAGCCGGGTCCACGGTCTGTTTGCCATCGGTCTTGATGACGACAGAGTCGCACATGCGGCCATTGGACAGACGGAAGGGCTCCACTGCGGCAACCGTGCCGGAGACGCTGGAGTGGATGTTTGCAGAGACGAAGCCGCCAGCCTCGCCGATCTTGGTGCCAACGAATACCTCGTCGCCTTTTTTGACCAGAGCTTTGGCGGGAGCGCCGATATGCTGGCTCATGAGGATGCGTACCTGCGCGGGCAGAGGCATCGGGATCGGTTTGCTTGCAGCAGTTGCCTTGTCATGCGGCGTATGCGCGCCAAGCGCCGCACGTTTCAGCTTGTTCAACATGGAATTCAAATCCCCCATTCTGCTTGAATTGCCGCCCCCACGCCCATGCAGGCGCACTGGTACAGGGACAGCAGCTGCTTAACATGTTTATTGTATCATTTTGGCGTGGGAAGTCAACGACAATGGCACAAAAATGATGTATTTTCCTGAACTTTCTTTTCATTTTTTCGCGGTTATATATAGCTAACCACCGTATTTTTCTTCCTGCATCCGGTGTTTGCCTTTGTATGCGGATTATGCTATACTAAGGGCAGCCAAAAACTGCGGAACGTCCCCCGCTCCGCGCCAGACTTACCAAGGAGGCTTGAAACGATGAAGGTTCTCAAAGCACTGCTCGCCGTCCTCACTGCTCTGGCGGTGGCCCTGACCGCCGCGCTGCTGTTCATTCAGGATAAAAACGCGCCCCGTTATATCCAGATCTACGAGAACGAGCAGTAACCCCCGCGTCCCGCACAAAAACAGCCCCCAGCCTGAGCGGCAGTGCCGCACGGGCTGGGGGCTTTGTGGTTTGCAGGGCAAAAAAGGCTGCAAAAAGCCCCGGCACACGGAGGGGTTCTCCGTGTGCCGGGGTGCTGCGCCGAAGCGCTTTTTCTTAAAAGGTGTTATGCCGCGTGGTTGGCATAAAGGATCACAACGTATTCCTTGCCGCCGATCTTGCCCATTGCCACGCCGACGTCAACATTGTCGCCCAGCTGCTCGATCGTTCCGATCTTCACGGCTCTGTTGGATCCATCGTCCGTCCACGGGTTGATGGCATCCTGCATCCACTGCAGCTGAATGTACTCCATAAGCGTTCCGCTGCTCTTGAACTGAATGTTCAGAGCTGCATTGAGGATATACCCGTTTGCGTTGGTGTCGATGCCGGCCGCCTTCACGACCTCGTCGGCTGTCAGGATCGTTTTTACATCCTCGCCCTTGTGTGCGTCCTGCCCGGCAGCCTTGTCTGCTTCCTGCACCAGCTTTGCCGCCAATGCATCCAGCTCCTTGCTGTGGGTTGCGGTACTGCCGTTCATGGTCATCTGATCCATTGCCAGCTTCAGCAGTTCATCCTTCATCAAAACACTGCCGCTTCCGCCGCAGCCCGCCATGGTCAGTGCCAGAACCGCTGCCAATGCAACGGCTGCCAGTTTCTTGAACAATTTCATGGTTTTGTTCCTCCTTTATGCTCCTATCAGCCTACGAGCATCCTGCTCTTAGAGCCTCGACGGTCCGTTCATCAGCATGACAAAATACTCTTTGCCATTGATCTTGCCCACGGCAAATCCGTAACTGCTCGGATCCAGAACGCCGCTGCCGATTTGCTTACTTTCACTATCTACCAACTCTAGTGCAAGCAGCATTGCCTTCTCTTTATTTGCGGTGCTGCTGAGCAGCTTATAGTTTTCAGCAGCCGACACACGGTAAGTTCCCTGTGCAGCGTCGATCCCCGCAGCCGTTACGACTGCGTCATCGGTAAGCAGATCCAGAACCGGTTTGTCCTTATTTTCAGGCTTTGCAGCAGCCTTGTCTGCCTCTGCCATCAGCTTTGCCGCCAGCGCATCCAGCTCTTTTTTGTTTGTGACGTCCTTGTCTTCCATTGCATAAAAGTCCGCGATCACGTCTTTGATCTGATTCGTGAGGCTGTTGCGTCCGCCGCAGCCCACCATGGTCAGTGCCAGAGCAGCCACCAGTACGGCAGCCGCCAGTTTCTTGAACAGTTTCATTTTTTCTCCTCCTTTTTATCAAAAAGGTATCTCACATCCAGACCGAACCCCTCCGGTCTGTTTTATCTATTGTACCCCCCCGGCAGCAACGTCAATTCGCAGAAAAAACAAAAAATACGTCCGCCTTTTGGCACAGGTGCGCACCGTTTTGGGGCTGCGGCGTATCCTTTGGCAGGAAAGCACAGCACCGCGCCGGAGCTTTTTTGTGTTTTTTATGGCACACAAAAAAACACCGCCGGGTCTCCCTCAGCGGTGTTTTCAGGCAAAATATTCCTTTTAATAATCTTTTTCGCAGCCCAGCAGGTATTTCATGTGCTCAAAGGTGCGGTCGTGTCCAAGGTCGCGCACCATTTTCAGCAGCTCTTCCAGCAGGGCACGGGTCTCCGGGTGGAGCAGGTAGTGGGTCTTGCTGCGCTCGTAGTATTCCCACGGGGAAGCATCGGTGTACTTGTCGCCCAGATAGATCTGGCTGGCGGCCACGCGGTCGCACACCATTTCGCACACATAGCGCAGGGGCATCTTCATGCCGGCAAGGCCCGCCTTCCGGGTGCTGTAATCGATCCAGTATTCCAGATGGTGCTTGTTGCGGCCCTTGTGGTGCAGCCACGCGGAGGAATAGCCCCGCGCCAGACGTTCCGCTTCGTTGGGGCTGTGGTCACCCTGATAATAGATGCAGCCCGGAATGAACTCGGTAGGGCTGTACTTGCTCAGGTCGTGGGCAAGGCCCTGCTCATAGAGCCCGCAGGCAAAGCAGTATTTCATCACCAGCAGCTTGTGCCGGGTGATGGTCTCAAAATGGCCCTTGATGTTCATGCTGTTATTTCCTCCACTGCACCGTGATACGTCCTTCTTTCAGCCCGCGCAGATCATTGCTTTCGGAAAAATCCTCCCGGTCCATGGTCAGGTTGGGGTTGTAGTAGGGGTCGTGCAGGATGTTCGCCTTGCCGTGCACGGCATACAGCCGCTGCTGCTCAGCGGCAAAGCGCCGGGCTTTCACCGGGTCTTTTTCGTCGCCGCCGCGGCTCTTGCTCTCGTAATGGGTCAGCTGAGCATAGGGTGTCCACGCAATGCGGTATCCTGCATCCCGCACCCGCAGGCAGAAATCCACATCGTTGAAGGCCACCGCAAAGGCTTCGTCCAGACCGCCCACTTCGTCCCACACGCTGGTCTTTACCAGCAGGCAGGCACCGGTGACAGCGGAAAAGTCCTGCACCGTGGCAGCGCGGAACATGTAGCCGCTGCCGCCCGCCTTGCGGTATTTGTGGCTGTGGCCCGCGTAGCCGCCAAGGCCGGTCACAACGCCCGCATGCTGCAACGTCTCGTCCGGGTAAAGCAGCTCCGCGCCGCAGATGGCCGCGCCGCCGGGGTGAGCACACTGCCGCAAAAGATCGGTGAGCCAGTCCGCATTGCGCACCTCCACGTCGTTGTTCAGCAGCAGCAGGTAATCCCCGCTGGCGTACTGCCGGCCAAAGTTGTTGATGCCGGAAAAGTTGAAGCCCTTCTGCGGGTAGTTGACCACCTGCAGGCCGTCGTAGCGCTGCCGGGCTTCCTTATAATAGGTAAAGGTGGCCGGTTCGGTGGAGTTGTTCTCGATGACGATGACCTCAAAGTTCTCCCAGCTGGTTTTGGTCCAGATGCTGTGCAGGCACTTTTCCAGATCGTCGGTGTGGTCCTTGTTCGGGATGAGGATGCTTACCTTCGGGTCGCCCACGATATCCCACTTCACCCGGTAGGTACTGGGGAACAGGCCATCCTCCACGGTGCCGGTGCGTCCGGTGCGGGCCAGATGGCCGGCCAGCGCCTTTTTGGCTGCTGCCGCCACATAGGGCTTGGCATCGGTGCCGCCGGAGGTGGAGCCTGCGTGCACCCGCCAGTAGTACAGCACCTGTGGTACATGGGCCGCGCCGCTGGTCTTTTCCACAAGGCGCAGGAACAAATCGTGGTCCTGACTGCCGTCGCACTCCGGCCGCTCCCCGCCGATCTCATCCCACAGCGCCTTTTGGAACACCGCCAAGTGGCAGATGTAGTTGCAGCACAGCAGGTAGTCCGGGGCGTAATCCGGCTTGAAGTGGGCCACCATGGGCCGCTGGATGCTCTTGGAAAAGAGTGCTTCATCGCTGTAGAGGAAGCCGTCCGGCTCGCCCTGCGCCCGCAGCTGCAGAATGGCTTTGCCCATGGTGTACATGGCGTGGGGCGCAAGGATATCATCGTGGTCGGCAAGAGCCAGATATTCCCCTGTGGCAAGCTCTGCCGCAGCATTGGTGTTGGCCGCAATGCCTTTGTTTTCGATCTTTTTGTATACGATGCGTTGATTCTTTGTCTGATATTCCTCCACGATGCGCTTCACATCGGCATGTTCTGCATCGGAAGCATCCGCAAGGCAGAGCTGACCGTTGGGGGCCGTCTGGTTCACAAAGGAATCCAGAAATTCCCGCAGGTATTTTTCCGGTGTATTATACAGCGGGGTCAGGATGCTGATGATGGGCAGGCCGCAGTCTGCCGCCGTTTTGCCGGCCATTTCGGCCCGCTGGGCTTCCAGCACCTTTTTGGCGGGCAGATAGCGGGCACGCTTGCCAAAGCAGCGGCGTTTGACAAAGCCCGCGCCCCGTTTGAGCATGGTGGGCAGGCCCTCGTCCCTCGTCAGCTGCACCGCATAGCCTGCCAGTTCTCTGGCACGTTTCAGTCGTACATTCATATCAGGCCTCGCCGCGCTGCGTTGCCTTGTAGGCCGCGCAGACCGTTGCCGTATCGCCGTTCATTTTCAGGTGGCCGTGGCTCAGCCATGCCACCTTGCTGCACATGCGCTCGATCTGCTCAATGGAGTGAGACACCAGAATGACCGTGGTGCCGCCCGCCATCAGCTCCTGCATCCGTTTTTCGCACTTCTGCTGGAACAGGAAATCGCCCACCGAAAGTACCTCGTCCGCAATGAGGATATCGGGCTTGGTGATGGTGGCAATGGCAAAGCCGATGCGGGCCACCATGCCGGAGGAGTAGTTCTTGAGCGGCACATCCAGAAAGTTCTGCAGCTCGCTGAACTCCACGATCTCATCAAATTTTTCGTCCAGATACTTGGGCGAGAAGCCCAGCACCGTGCCGTTCAGGTAGATGTTCTCGCGGGCAGTCAGGTCCATATCAAAGCCCGCGCCCAGCTCGATGAGCGGGGCGATGGAGCCGCGGACTGTCACCTTGCCCTTGCTGGGCTTGTACACGCCCGCAATGGTCTTGAGCAGGGTGGACTTGCCCGAGCCGTTCAGGCCCACAAGGCCGTAGAAATCGCCGGGCATGATGTCCAGACTCACGTCCTTCAGGGCGTAGAATTCATCGTACTGCAGGCGGCCCTGCACCATGGCCAGAAAATACTCTTTCAGGCTCTCATGCTTTTCCTTGGAGAGGTTGAAGCACATGGAAACATTGTCCACTTTGATGATCGGTTCCATTGTTCTTCCTCCTTAAATATGCAGCACAAAGCGGTCCTGCGTTTTGCGGAACACCCACACGCCCACCAGCATGGAGAGCACGGCGCAGCAGCCGCACACCGCGAACATGTTGAAATCCAGCGGGATGCCCCACATCACGGTACGGCGGAAACCTGTGATGTACCAGTACATGGGATTCAGCTTGATGATCTGCTGCATGTTGAACCCGCCAATGGAAAAGGTCATCTGGGTGGGGTCGTAGAAGATGGCGGAAAAATACAGCAATGCGGTGATGAACACGCTCCAGATATGCATGATATCCCGGAAGAACACGGTAGCTGCTGCCAGAAGCAGGCCCACGCCCAGACTGAAGAAGAACAGCGTCACCAGCGGGTAGACCGCCTCGATGAGGGTCAGGTGGAAGGGTGCACCGGTAAAGATCATGACCAGCAGCAGCGCCACAAAGCTGAACACGCAGTTCACCATGGCAAAGCAGCACTTTTCCAGCGGGAAGATATACTTGGGGATATACACCTTTTTGAGCAGGGGCGCAGCGCCCAGCACACTGCTCATGCCGGTGGAGGTGGCCTCGTTGAAGAAGTTGAACAGCAGCTGGCCGCACATCAGGAACACGGCAAAGTTGTCGATGCCGCTGCCCCGCATGTCCATCAGGCTGCTGAACACGGCCCAGTACACAAGGCACATGAGCAGCGGGTTCAGAACGCTCCACACCACGCCCAGCACGCTGCGGCGGTATTTGAGCTTGAAGTCACGGCTGACGAGGTTCCACAGCAGATAGCGGTAGCACCAGAAGCCGTTCCACATTGCTTTGAATTTTGCCACAGGCGATCACCACTTTTCAAAATATTCAAACTTCTGTGCAGCAAAGGGCTCGTGCAGCTTGTCCTTTGCGCTGGTCTTGTGCTCGCAGCCGCAGTCCGGCCACTGCACGTTCACGGTGGGGTCATCGTAGGGGATGCCGCCCTCGCTGGTGGGGTCGTAAACATCGGTGCACTTGTAGCAGAACTCTGCCACATCGCTCAGCACCAGAAAACCGTGTGCAAAGCCCTCCGGGATGTAGAACATCTTCTTGTTCTCCTCGGAAAGGGTCACGCCCACCCACTTGCCGAAGGTGGCGCTGTGGGGGCGGCAATCCACGGCCACATCGAACACCTCGCCCTTGGTCACGCGCACCAGCTTGCCCTGCGTGTGCTCCTTCTGGAAGTGCAGGCCGCGCAGCACGCCGCGGGTGGAGCGGCTCTGGTTGTCCTGCACGAATTCCTTATCGATGCCGGCTTCGGCAAACTGATCCTTCTGATAGGTCTCCATAAAATAGCCGCGGTCGTCGCCGAACACCTGCGGCTCAATGACCACAACACCGGGGATCTCGGTCTGAGTAAACGTAAACTTGCCCATATTTTGTACCTCTCTTTTGTGAAGCATGTTTGTTTTATCTGGAAAAGTCTGTTCGACGCAGACTTTTGCGCTTATTTGCCGCGGCGGGCCTGTCCCTGTTCCGTGCGCGTTCTGCGGCGTTTCTTCCGCCAAGTGATGAACCGCACCACCAGAAAGGTCACCAGCGCTGCCGCTGCGGTGGACCCCAGTGAGATGCCCAGCAGCCAGAATGCATGGCTTTGGGGCTTTACCGCCTTGGCCGCTTCCAGCTCCTGACCGGTGCTGTTCTCCAGCAGTTCAGGCAGGCCGGAAATTTCCGCATCCACTCGCACGCTGGTGCTCTCCTGCTTTTCGCCGCCGTGGACGGTGTACACAGCGTACACCTCCGGGTCGGAGCCAAGGACATAGCTTTCCGGCAGTTCCAGCGTCACCTCCACATCGTCGGCAGTCAGGCCGTTGGCCAGCAGCAGCCGCACGCCGGGGTCGGAGACGGTCACGGTGCCAAGGCTCCCGCCGCCGCCCACCACGCTCAGCGGTGCTGTGATGCCCTGCGCGGGCAGGTCGGTGTAGCCGGTAAAGGTGCTGAACGCATAATCCAGCAGGGTGCGCATATCGTTGTATTTATCGGTGCTCAGCTCGCTCTGCATGGTCACGCAGATGAGCCGCACGCCGTTCTGCTCCGCCAGACAGGCGTAGCTGTAGCGGGCCGTGTTGGTATAACCGAGCTTGGAACCCAGAATGGACGAGATGTAGTACCGGCTGGAGCCAATGCGCATCTTGTCCTGCTGGGAAAAGTAGCGGGTCACGGGCTGGATGTTGGTGGGGTCCATGGTGTACATCTCATTGCGGGTGAACACCTGCTCAAAGCCCGGCTGCTCCAGTGCCCAGCGCAGGATCTGCGCCATATCGTAGCAGCTGGTGTAGTGGTCGTCGTCACTGATGCCGTGAGGGTTTGCAAAGTGGGTGTGCGCAAGGCCCAGCTCTTCTACCCGCGCATTCATCTTTGCCACGCCGTCCGCGATGGTGCCCTCTCCCACATATTCGGCCAGCAGGTTCGCGCCGTCGTTGGCGCTGGCCATCTGGGTGGCATACAGTGCATCCGTCAGGGGGACCTCTTCGCCTTCAAGCAGGGCGATGTGACTGGAATCGGTGCCCGCCAGCGAGTAAACATCCTCGTGGGTCACGGTGAGCTTTATATCATCCCAGTTCCCCTGCGCCTTTTCGCAGGCAAGGCCCAGCGTCATCACCTTGGTGATGGATGCCGGGTGCAGCTCTTCGTTCATATTCTGCTGTGCCAGCACAAGGCCGGTGTCTGCATCGATGATGCAGTAAGCGCGGGTGGCACCAAGGGCAGGGCCAGCCGCCGCTGCCCCCGGCACGAACACGCAGATCATAAGCAGCACAACGCACAGCGCCGCTGTCAGTTTTTTCATCTGGTTTTTCTCCATTGAGCGTTTTTCTGCCCGTCGTACTGCACCGGCAAAGCATCAGATAATAGTATACCACACTTTGCCCCGGCTGAAAAGACATTCACGCGTCGTGATTTCCCAGAAGCACCGGCTGCAGCTGCCGCCCGGCCAGCGCAGCGTCCAGTGCAGCGGGCAGACGGGCAAAGTCCGCCTTCAGGCTGTTGGGCTTGTGGGTGGGGTCATCCTGCCCGTAGGGCACAAAATAGTAGTGCTTGCGCTGGTAGAGCCGGGCCATGTTCTCCCCCGATGCGCCCAGCCCGTCGTTTGTGGAAACGCCCACCACCACCGGGCATCCCACCCGCAAAAGGCTTTTTGCCGCCAGCGTTACCGGCGTATCGGAAAGGCCCTCCGCCAGCCGCGCCAGCGTGGCCCCGGTGCAGGGCGCGATCACCAGTGCACTGGCCAGCTTTTTAGGGCCTAGCGGCTCCACGGCCTGCAATGTGTCCAGCACTGCGTGGCCGGTAAGGGCTTCCAGCCGTTCCTGCCAGAACTGCCCGGTGCCAAAGCGGGTATCCTGCTTTGCAGCAAAGCTCATAATGGGCAGCAGATCCCAGCCCTGCAGCGTCAGCATACGCGCTGCTTCCAATGCCGTTTCCAGCGTGCAGAAGCTGCCGCACACTGCAAATGCGGCGCTTCCCCTTTTCTGTGTGGTCATGTGCATTCCTCCCGCTCCCGCAAAATGGTCAGCACGGTGCGCGCCACCGCTTCCCCGGCCGTGTCCGGCGCACAGGCGGCGGGCAGGCTGAGCGCATGGATGGCCTTGCAGCCCAGCCGCTGCGCCGCAGCAAAGTCGGTGCCGCCGGGCTTCGATGCCAGATCCACGATCAGGCTGCCGGGCCGCAGAGCCGCCAGCACCAGCTCGGTCAGCACCGGGGCCGGGATAGTGTTCACCACCGTATCAAAGGCCGGAGCCAGCGCGGCCAGCCGGGCAAGCTCTGCCCCCCGCAGACCAAGGCTCTCGGCCAGCGCACGCTGTTCGGCGCGCCGGGCACAGACAGTCACATTTGCCCCCAGTGCCGCCAGCCGCGCCCCCAACGCCTGCCCCACCGGGCCAAAGCCCAGCAGCAGAAGGTTTGTGCCCCACAGGGTACGGGTGCGCTCGGCCAGCAGGATGCCAATGCAGCCCTCCGCCGTAGGGATGGCATTGTACACCGTCAGCTCCGGTCGGGCAAAGTAATCCACCAGCTCCACGCCAGCTTCCTGTGCGATGGCCTTTGCCTGAACTGAGAGCCTGCCGCCCAGTGCCACCGCACCGGGCTTTGCGGCCCGCAGCAGCTCTGCCAGCGGGGTGCGGGCCGCATCCAGCGGCAGAGGCAGCAGGATATAATCTGCCAGTGCAACCTGCTCGGCTCCGCCCACCGCATAACCTGCCCGTTCCAGCACCCGGCCTGCCGCCGCCTGCCGGGCATCGGTGCCCACCACCGCAAACAGCTTTTTCTCTTCCATGCCGCATCCCCCTTTGCCTGCTCGTGGGCCATCCTATGCACGAGAAATATTTGTTGTGAAAAAAACTCCTCCAGCTTTCGCCGGAGGAGTTTTTTATCACGATTATAGAATGCGCCGCCCTGACATCCGGCACATCTTTTATTTTACGAACTTTGCCACAGCACGGGCTACGATGCCGCCCAGAATGCCGGAGACAAGGAACTCGGCCACGCCCTGCACGCCCACCAGCAGCACCACGAACATGAAGGGGTT
Organism: Faecalibacterium sp. OF03-6AC; assembly: GCF_003478175.1. NCBI lineage: Bacteria > Bacillati > Bacillota > Clostridia > Eubacteriales > Oscillospiraceae > Faecalibacterium > Faecalibacterium sp. OF03-6AC. The sequence continues at coordinate 129,164 of NZ_QUEN01000008.1, forward strand.
CGCAGCGCCCTTGACGGACACCAGATTCTGCACGTAGTCGCAGCCGTAGAAGGCCAGCACGATGTAGCCCATGAAGAACACCGTGTTCAGGAACGGGGCGCTCATGGCGCTGAGGATGTAGCTCCAGGTGCCGGGCTTGTCAAAGCGCTTCAGGCCGCTGAAGATCAGGCCGCAGCACAGGCCCATCAGCACACGCATACCCACACACAGGATAAAGGTGTTGATGGGGCTCACCTGAAACAGTGCGCCGGTCATGGCGGAAGCACCGGTGATGGCATCGTAGAAGCTCACTGCGCCGAACACACCGCCCAGCAATGCGCCCACAGCGGGGCCCATGGTGATGGCACCCACTGCAATGGGAAGGGTCAGGAAGCTCATGTACAGCGGGCCCACAGGCACACTGCCCAGACCCACCATCTTCATGACCAGCTCAATGGCAACCAGCAGCGCCACACGGGTAAGAGTTTTCGTATTTTTCATATTCAGTTTTCCTCCTGCTGCCGTTCCGCCCTATACGTCGGATACGGCGCAAACCTGCCCGCTCTATGCGGGTTTTAAAGTAAATATTCAAATAATTTGGAGCGCGTTTTGTCAGGGCGTGTTCCAATGGAAATGGCTGTTTTGGGGGTCAGTGGTCGCACGGGAAGCGGATGCCCGCATTGCGGCGGGCCACCGTAAGCACACGGCTCACCGCGATGGTGGTATCCTGCATCCGGCCGCACAGCTCCTGATCTCCGCTCTCCAGCGCACGGGCAAAGGCTTCAAACTCTGCCGCCTGCCGGGGCCTGCCGCCATTCAGGTTATAGTGCTCTTCCTTGCCCTCGTTAGGGTGGAAGGTGATGCCGCCGCAGCAGTTGGCGGTGGACTTCTGCAGGATATAGCCCTTCGTGCCCTGAATGATGTACCGGGCCGGGGCCGCGCAGTCCTTGGCGGCGATGCTCACGGCCTTGAAGCCGCTGTAATCCATGGTCAGGATGCCGCTGGTGTCGATGCCGCGCTCCATGTTGGCGGTATATTTGGCCTGATTCGGCTCGCCGAACAGGCCCACGATATAGCTCACATTGTACACGCCCAGATCCATCAGGGCACCGCCGGCACAGGCCGGGTCAAAAGCAGGCTGTACATCGCCTGCACAGAAGGCATCGTACCGGCTGGAATACTGGCTGAAATTGCACTGTACCAGCTTCACGGTGCCAATGCGGGGCAGCAGCTCCCGGATCTTTGCGTAGTTTTCAAGGTACTGGGTGGTGATGGCTTCAAACAGGAACACCTTTTTGTGCCGTGCCAGATTTACCAGTTCTTCCGTCTGGGCTGCCGTGGGTGCCAGCGGCTTTTCCACAATCACATGTTTGCCTGCTTCCAGCGCCACGCGGGCATAGCGCACATGCTGCAGGTTCGGCACTGCAATGTACACCACATCCACCCACTGCAGCAGTTCCAGAAAATTGGTGGTGTGCTGCGGCACGCCGTACTGGCCGCAAAGGCTCTGAGCCAGCTCGGCGCTGCGCTCGGTGCTGCAGATGGCCTGCACCGTAAAAGGCGTGTGCTCTGCAAGCCATGGCAAAAATTCCCGCACGATCTTGCCCGTGCCAAGAATGCCTAATTTCATCTGATTTTTCTCCCCATCCTGTCGTTGGTCAGCCTACCAGCGCTTCCGGCTCGCGGCGGGTGCGCTTTTTGGGGTAGGTGCGCTGTTTTGCATGGCCGTGCTGGTTCTGCCAGCCATAGTGCCTGCCGCCGCCCGCACTGTGGTGCTGCGGCTGGGACGCATTGAGCTGGTACAAAAGGGCAAGTCCCTTCATCAGCAGCTCCGGGTCGTAGGTCAGCGGGTGGCGGCACAGCGGTGTCACATACTTTGCCAGCCCTCCTGTTACCACCAGAGTGGCCGGACGGCCCAGCTCTTCCTCAATGCGCTGCACCATGCCGTCAATGAGCACAGCCGTGCCCATCACGGAGCCGGACAGCATGCATTTTTCGGTGTTGGTGCCAATGGCACTTTTGGGCGAGCCAAGATGCACCTGCGGCAGCTGGGCACAGCGGTCGCCCAGTGCCCGCAGCCCGGTGGAAAGCCCCGGGCAGATGACACCGCCCCGGAACACGCGGTTCTCGTCCACCACATTAAAGGTCGTGGCAGTGCCAAGATCCACCGTGACCACCGGCAGCGGAAAATTTGCCGCCGCATAAGCCGCATCCACAAGGCGATCCTTGCCCACGGCGTGGGGTTCCTCCACCCCCATGGTCAGTCCGGTTCGGATCTCCGGCGAGACGATGACCGGCTTCCTGCCCGTATAATGGCGGGCGCACTCGGCCAGTGCCCCCGTGATCTGGGGCACCACGCTGGTGAGCACAGCGCCCTCAAAGCGCATGGGGCGCTCAGGATGGCGGCGGTGCGCAAAAATTTTATCCATTTCGACACGATATTCTGCAGCCGTGCGGGTGCGCACCGTGTCCATGCGCGCCACAAAGCATACACGTCCGTCCCGAATGCCCCCAAGGGCGACGGTGGTGTTGCCTATATCAATGGCTAAGATCATAATTCTGTTTTCCTTTTTAAAGGTTTGAGTAACGGCAGGCCGGCATCTTATCCAGACGGCGGGCCGGTAGTTTCTCTGAGGACCGTCCGCTGGGGTGGGACCCTGTTGCCGTCAGGCAATAGGGCGGGCGATGGAATGGCCCGACTCGTGTCCGAAGAGAAAGCTGCCGGCACACCGACCCTAACGGGTTGTTCATCTATTCTTTGTCAAGCTATATTTTACCGCATTTTGTTCCCAGTTACAAGCCTGTACAAAGATTTTGTTGTGCTGGCGGAACTTTTGCATTATACTAAGGTAAGAAATGTGGAAACAGTACGTTTTTGCAGGAGGTTTTACCAATGGATCTGAACGGAAAATGCGTCCTTCTGGGCGTAAGCGGCGGCATTGCCGCCTATAAAATGGCCAACGTGGCCAGCGCACTGCGCAAGCTGGGAGCCGATGTGGAAGTCATCATGACCAAAAATGCGACCCAGTTCATCACCCCTGTTACATTTGAAACGCTTACCGGCCACAAGTGCATGGTGGATACCTTTGACCGGGATTTCAAGTTTGAAGTCACCCACATCTCGCTGGCAAAAAAAGCCGATGTGATCCTTGTCGCCCCGGCCACTGCCAACGTCATCGCCAAGATGGCCCACGGCATCGCCGATGATATGCTCACCACCACAGTGTTGGCTGTAAAGTGCCCCAAGCTCGTTTCTCCGGCCATGAATACCGGAATGCTGGAAAACCCCATCACGCAGGATAATATCGCCACGCTGGAACGCTACGGCTTCACGGTGATCCCCTCCGAGAGCGGCGTGCTGGCCTGCAAGGATGTTGGCAGCGGCCGTCTGCCTAAGGAAGATGTGCTGATCGAGTATATCCTGCATGCCATTGCCCGGCCCAAAGATCTTGCCGGTCTGCGCATTGCCGTCACCGCCGGCCCCACGCAGGAGCCGCTGGACCCGGTGCGCTACCTCACCAACCATTCCACCGGCAAGATGGGCTATGCCCTTGCCCGTGCCGCCGCCATGCGCGGCGCGGATGTCACCCTCATCCACGGCGAGACTGCCCTGCAGCCGGTCAAGTTTACCACCGATGTGCCCGTGACCACTGCTCAGCAGATGTACGAAGCCGTCACCAGCCGCTTTGATGCTACGGATGTGCTCATTATGGCCGCTGCCGTGGCCGACTACCGCCCCGCTGCCGTGGCAAACGACAAGATCAAAAAAAAGGACGGCGACATGTCCATCCCTCTGGAACGCACGCCGGATATTCTGGGCACCATCGGCCCCAAAAAGACCCACCAGTTCCTGTGCGGTTTTTCCATGGAGACCCGCGATCTTGTGGAAAACTCCTCTGCAAAGCTGACCAAAAAGAATCTGGACATGGTGGTTGCCAACAACCTGAAAGTGGCCGGTGCCGGTTTTGGTGTGGACACCAATGTAGTCACCCTCATTACCCCGGACGGCACCCGTGAGCTGCCGCTGATGAGCAAGGCCGATGTGGCCGATGCCATTCTGGATGAAATTTTAAAACGCCGCTCCCAGTGAGAAAAAGTGGCTGTCGCATGTGCAACAGCCACTTTTTTATTTTTCCTTCCGCGCAAACACGATGCCAATGGTACCCGGGCCGGAATAGCCGCCGATGGTGGTGCCGATGTCTGTCTCGTGGCATTCCTTGAAGCTGCCGTATTTCTTCAGCCCCGCCTTCACTGCGTCCATGCAGCCGGGCTTCGGCTGGCAGGAGGAGATGAACACAAGGCTGTCCTCGACGTCGTCGCGTTCCACCAGACGGTCGGTGATGTACTTGCCCACGCAGATGGGCAGGCTGCCGCGGTATTTTTTGACTACCTTCAGTTCGCCGTCGATTACTTCCAGTGCGGGCTTGATGCCCAGCAGGTTTGCCCCGAAGGCCAGCACACCGGAGCAGCGGCCGCTCTTGGCCATAAAGTCCAGCCGATCCAGTACAAAGCTCAGCTCTACCCGTTTGGCAAGGCTCTGCAGCCGCATCGTAATGTTGCGGGGGGTCAGGCCATCTGCAGCCCACTTGGCCGCTTTCAGCACCAGATAGCCCTGCCCGGTACAGATATTCTGGCTGTCCACCACATAGACATTCTCGAATTCGCCTGCCGCCAGCTTCGCATTCTGGAAGCAGGACGAAAGCTTGCTGCTGACCGAAATATGGATCACCGCATCGCACTCTTTGGCAAACGGCTCAAAAAATTCGGTATATTCCACCAGATTTGCGGCGGCGGATTTGGGCATTTTGCCGCCCGCATTCACATAGGCAAACACATCTGCCGGGTGGATCGTTACGCCGTCCAGATAGCTATCCTCGCCCATCAGAATGTGCATGGGCATCAGGGCAATGTCCCACTGTGCCAAAAGCTCTTCGGACAGGTCGCAGGTGCTGTCCGCTGTGATCTTGATTCTCACATTATTTCTCCTTTTATAAAGCCGTTCTGCATCCTCTGTCGGCTGCACCGACGATCCCTTAAAAAATTGTCCTTTTCTATTTTACCACAGATGATTCAAAGTTGTTAAGTATTTTGTAAAGGCAAATGTAAATCTTTTATGAAGAAGTTCCCGGTTTCGGTTTTCTTGTACACTTATCACAAATTCCGAATTGGATTTATGGTTCTTTCCGAAAATTCGGGTTTACCTGTTTATTTTGTCCGCCAAAAATTATATAATAAGATGTATCCTAATAGAATGGATTGAATCGGTCTGCTCTGCGGCCGTTATTTATTTGGAGGTTGCCTTATATGTTCATGTACACCGATTACAACCAGCACCTGCTGGACAATGTAAAAAAGATCCACTTCATCGGCTGCGGCGGCAGCGGCATGTATCCGCTCATCCAGATCCTTGCCGCAAAAGGCTACGAGATCTCCGGCAGCGATGTGCTGGATGGCAGCATCATCCGCTACGAGCGTGAGATGGGTGTCAAGGTCAGCCTGGGTCACAGCGCCGATAATGTGATCGGCACCGACATGGTGGTCTACTCTGCCGCCATTTCCAAAGATAACGTGGAACTGAATGCCGCTGCCTCCTACGGCATCCCCACCATCGAGCGCAGTGTTCTGCTGGGTTATGTGAGCCGCCTGTACAAGCAGAGCATCTGCGTCTCCGGCACCCATGGCAAAACCACCACCACTTCCATGATCACCACTGCGCTGGAGTTGGCAGGCCGCGACCCGTCCGCCGTCATCGGCGGCAAGCTTCCGCTGATCAATGGCTACGGCAAGGCCGGCAAGGGCGACGATATCGTAATTGAGTCCTGTGAATTTGCCGAGACCTTTCTGAAACTGACCCCGTACCTGTCCGTTGTGCTGAACATCGACAACGACCATCTGGATTACTACGGCAGCATGGGCGAACTGAAGTTTGCCTTCAAGCGCTTTGCCCTGATGACCAAGTTCATGATCTTTGCCAATGCCGACGACAAGAACACCATGGATGTCATGTACACGCTGGACCGCCGCGTGCGCACCTTCGGCATCCAGAACGACGGCGATTATCAGGCATTGAACGTGAATGAATACAAGCCCGGCTTCTTTGAGTTCGACCTGAAGGAGTGGAACAAGGTCACCGGCCATATCCGTCTGGCTGTACCTGGCTACCACAACATTTACAATGCGCTTGCCATGTGTGCCGTCTGCCGCTTCGTCGGTCTGACCGTGGAGCAGTGCGCCGATGCCGCCCTGAACTTCAAGGGTGCCGGCCGCCGCTTTGAGGTTTACGGCGAGTGTAACGGCGCTTTGGTCGTGGACGATTATGCACATCATCCCACCGAGCTGCGCGCTACCCTGACCACTGCCAAGGAGATGGGCTACAAGCGTCTGATCGCCGTCCACCAGCCGTTTACATACAGCCGCACCAAGATGCTGTTCAACGACTTTGTGGATGTGCTCAAGATCCCCGACATCACGGTGCTCACTCCCATCATGGGCAGCCGTGAGCCCAACGATCCCACCATTACCAGTGCAAAACTGGCCGCTCAGATTCCCGGCTCTGTTCTGGTGAACAGTCTGGAGGAGGCCGCCGAGTGGGTCAAGCAGAACGCCCGGGAGGGCGATCTGGTCATCACCCTCGGCTGCGGCGACATCTACAAGGCCAGCAAGATGATGGTGGCTGATAATAAGTAAAGTCCAGCCAATAAAATATGCGGCCCCGTCACGTTGAATGCTCAACGCGGCGGGGCCGCTTTTTATGATTGTCTGTCATTGGGAAGATACAATAACACCTCACAATGCCTGCCGACTTCTCCAATATCTTAAACTGTACTTGCTTCGAGGTCTTTTAATGCTCTTCCATCCGTTGTTTTCCATGTTCTGGGCCCACTCACACTATACCCTAAAAGGAAATCAGCTGCCGCCGAAGAACTCGAAAAAAGGATATCATCTGTCAGTACTAAATCTTTTACATGCCCATCCTGAAAATACTTTTCTCGCAACTTCACTGCACCCGCAGTCAAAGATTTGTCGGATGTTTTTTCATTTACTGTTGCACCTTTCAGCACAACGAAACCTTCCGTTGTCACTTTACCATTTGCTTTAACATTTCCAATTTCAATGCTCAACATTTCATCATCAAGCAAAGAATCATTTTGCGTAGGTGTATTTAAAACAGCTTCCAAAACCTTATATCCCAATGCACTAATCAGAATTTTCACATTGTCAATAAATTCTTCCATTACAGCAATTTGAGATTCTTTCATCACAGTATTGCGATATGTATTTTTTGTAAGAACCTCATAGCGTTTACAATTTCTCGCAATTTCAACAAAGCGATTTTCAAGATACCGTATCAATGCTTTATTCAAATCCCGACCAACAAAAATCACAGCTGTAGTCCAGTAATACTTTTCTTTTTCGGCTTGATAATCACGGATATGCTGTACAAGTCTTTCTTTTACATTTTCCGCTTCACCAATGTATACAGCTTCTGTTCCATCATCCTCTTTGCAAAATAAGAAATAAACGCCCGCCTGCATAATATCATTTCTCGTACAGGACGGAACGTCAATCCTTGGAATTTTTATTGCTTTACCGTTCCAGTTCGAAAGCTCTGCCGTTATAATGCTGTCTGGCAATCCGTTCACCAAAAATAGCTCAATAGATTTTCCATATGCCATATTCTCTTCACCTGCCCTTTTCATTCTATCGCATCGTACCTTGAATTTCAATTATTGATTTTCCGACAAGAAAAAACGCTTTGAGATTTCTCTCAAAGCGTTTTTTGTTCAAGTCGGCGACTACCTATTTTCACGC
>NZ_QUEN01000009.1:0-119821 GCF_003478175.1 Faecalibacterium sp. OF03-6AC
TTCGCTGGAAACGGCGCGTGAAAATAGGTAGTCGCCGACTTAATCGTATCCCTGAGAGGTTTCCTTTCAGGGATTTTTTGTTGCGTTTTGGGGCAGAAAATAGTATGATAAAGAAAAACCTTATACTTTCTACAGAATTTCCTGCTACACTGAACGTATAGAGAAAGGAGATTCTGTATGGATAAACTGACGAAAAAAGGGCTGGATAGCACCCAGCTCAAGACCATTGCACTGGTACTGATGGTGCTGGATCACATTCATTATTTCTTTGAATTCACCGGCTGCATCCCGACGGTGCTCAGTATGCTGGGGCGGCTGAGTGCCCCGCTGTTTCTGTTCTGCACCGTGGAGGGCTTTGCCCATACCCATGACCGCAGGCGGTATTTTATCCGCATCTGGGCTATTGGCGCGGCGATGGCGGCGCTGGAATTCTTTATGATCTACGCCAAGGCCTTCCGGCGTGGAGACGGCTTCTACCCCCAGAATGCCATCTTCCAAGATCTGATGCTGCTGTGCGTCGTCTGGCAGGGCATCGACTGGCTGCGGGAGAAGAAGCTGGCAAAGGGTATTGCGGCCATTGCCGCCGTTTTGTTCTGGCCGTTTGTGGTGATAGTATTTCTGCTGCTCTTCCCGCAGGTGCAGGAGATGCCCATCGCTTCGACAGTCGTGGCATTTGTCATCACCAGCCCGCTGCCCATGTGGACAGCCATCACGGACGGCGGCTGGAGCTTTTTGCTGGGCGGCGTGCTGCTGTATGCCCTGCGTGGACGGCGCAAAGTGCAGCTGACGGTATGGGCGCTGACTGTTTTCCTGTGTGACTTTGCGCTGATCTTCGGGATGGCTTGCCGGCAGGCGGGTTTTGTCTGGACGCAGATGTTCACCGACTACTACGAGTGGTTCGGCGTGGCGGCGGTGCTGCTGATGCTGCTGTACAACGGGCAGCGCGGCAGCGGGCACAAGCAGCTGTTCTACTGGTTCTACCCCGCCCATGTGTATCTGCTGTATGGGGCATCCTGCCTTGTTTATAACGTGTTGAGGTGATTTTGTGGCGAATATTCTGGCGCTGGATGACAATCTGGAGCTCTGCAAGCTGATCCGCACCGCCTTGGAGCGGGACGGCCACCGGGTGGAGACGCGCAGCTCCGGACAGGAGCTGACTGAAGCACTCTGCCGCTGGGCGGACTGCATCCTGCTGGATGTGATGATGCCCGGAGAAGATGGCTTTGCGGTGTGCCGCTGCATCCGGGGCCTGACCGAAGCACCGATTCTGTTTCTGAGTGCCCGGACGGATGAAGCCGCTGTGCTGAAGGGGCTGGGCGCGCAGAACATCGGTGCCGGCAAGCACGACCGTGTGGATGCCATTCTGCGCTACGCCATCGGCATTGGCCTGACCTTTGGACTGATCGTGGCAGCAGCAGTGCAGTTCATTGCACCGTCAGTGGTGCGGCCCTTCACCTCGGACGAGGCTGTGGTGCTGGCCGGTGCATCTTACATCCGGGGTTATATTTTTGACTGCCTGTTTGCAGGCGTGCAGTTCAGCTTCAGCGGCTATTTCTGCGCCTATGGCAAGTCCGGGCTGTCCTTCCTGCATAACACGCTGTCCATTCTGCTGGTGCGCGTGCCGGGTGCCTACCTCGCATCCAAGTTTTTCCCGCAGACGCTGCTGCCTATGGGTCTTGCTTCGGCCTGCGGTTCGCTGTTCTCCATTCTGGTGTGCGTGATCACTTACCACTGGCTCAAGCGGCAGCAGAAAGCGGTGCTGTATGGCTGAGCGGGAACCGTTCCAAATCGGTGAGATGGCATAGATGTACCGCCCAAGTGCGGGCGCGCTGCGCCACTATGAGCTGCTGTCAAGCGTACAGCAGCTTTTTTGTTGCACAAAAACCGGCCCTGCGGTACAATAGACCTGTTATTTATTATGCAGGAAAGAGGAGAGAACAGATGCGAGACCACCATATCGACCTGTGCGGCCAGATCGATTTTACCCGTACCGAGGCAATGCCCCTGCTGGCGCGGGATGCACATTTCAGCTTTGCGTGCAATGGCTGCGGCGACTGCTGCCGTGGCAGAGAGGACATTGTACTTTCAGGCTTTGACCTGTGGCGCATTGCAGCCCGGCTGCGCCTGCCGCCGCAGATCGTGGCGCGGGGATATTGCCGGGCCAGCATTGGCACGGTGAGCCATTTGCCGGTGCTGCGTCTGGCCCCGGTGAAGGAGAACCGGAACAACTGTCCCTTCCTTGCGGGAGACCGCTGCGCCATCCACGATGCCGAACCGCTGGTGTGTGCTCTGTACCCGCTGGCGCAGGAGATCAGCAGGAAAGGACAGGTGAGCTATTTTCTGCAGCCCACCGGCTGCGGCGGGCAGGTGATCGAGGCAAGGGTGGAGGACTATCTTGCTCGTTACGATGTCCCGGCCCGGGAACAGACCGATGTACGCTGGGCGCAGACCTGCATGACACTGGAAGACACGGTGGAACAGCTGGAAGCGTTGCTCAGCCCGCTGCTGGTGCGCCGGATGCAGGACAAGCTCTGGCAGGCGCTGTATTTTAGCTACGACTATGCCGCACCGTTTTTGCCGCAGCTGGAGAAAAAACTGCACTGGCTGGATGCTGAATTTGCAAAACTGACGGAATATCAGAAAAAACGAAATAATACATCAAAATAATCGATCGATATATTTGATGCAATCGATAATAAAGGCCGTTTTAGGGCAAAAGTGAGTTGTTTTACCGTGAAAGGTGTGATATACTTCACGAGTGTAAAGCGAGACTGTACGAGCCTTGCATACAAAATATAGCTTTCCGGTGCGGTACCTGTAGGCCGCACACGCAAAGAGATAGAGGAGATAAACATTATGCGTAAAATCACTCGTCGTTCGTTTCTGGCTGCTGCCGCTGCCTGCGGCGCAACTGCTGCCCTGACTGCCTGCGGCGGTTCTTCTGCATCTTCTGCAGCTGCTTCTTCCGCTGCGCCTGCATCCTCCGCTGCTGCTTCTGCTGCAGCCGATGGCCAGAAGTTCACGATCGGCATCTGCCAGTTGGTGCAGCATGCCGCTCTGGATGCCGCTACGCAGGGCTTTGAGGATGCTCTGACTGCTTCCTTCGGCGAGAACGTCACCTTCGATTTCCAGAATGCACAGGGCGATTCCGCTACCTGCGCTACCATCACCAACGGCTTCGTTTCCTCTGGTGTGGATCTGATCATGGCCAATGCTACGCCCGCTCTGCAGGCTGCACAGTCTGCTACCAACAGCATTCCGGTGCTGGGCACCTCTGTTACCGAGTACGGTGTGGCTCTGGGCCTGACCGATTTCGACGGCACCGTGGGCGGCAACATTTCCGGCACCTCTGATTTGGCCCCGCTGGATCAGCAGGCTGAGATGATCGTGGAGTGGATGCCGGAGGCCAAGAAGGTTGGCCTGCTGTACTGCTCTGCTGAGGCAAACAGCCAGTATCAGGTGGATGAGGTCCAGAAGTATCTGGAGGAAAAGGGTGTCACCGCTACCCAGTACGCTTTCTCTGATTCCAATGACCTGTCCTCTGTCTGCCAGAAGGCTGCCGACGAGAACGACGCACTGTATGTGCCCACCGATAACACGGTTGCTGCAAACACCGGCATTGTGGACGGCATCTGCCGCCCGGCCAAGAAGCCCGTGTTCGCTGGCGAAGAGGGCATCTGCGCCGGCTGCGGTGTGGCTACCCTTTCCATCAGCTACTACGATCTGGGCTACACCACTGGTGAGATGGCAGTGAAGATCCTGAACGGCGAGGCTGATATCTCCACCATGCCCATCGAGTACACCGATGTGACCAAGAAGTACAACAAGACGATCTGCGACGATCTGGGCCTGACCGTTCCCGACGGTTACGAGGAGATCGAGGGCTAAAATACTCCGGGAAACCAAACAGAAAATCAGCGGAGAAGGGTAAAAAGTGCTCTTCTCCGCTTTCCCGTATCAAACGGGAAGTAAAAAAAGTGTAACGTTTAGGAGGAATTGTTTTGGAAATCATTGCAAGACTGGCAAACCTGCCGGGCGCTTTGCCGGGTGCCTGTGCACAGGGCCTTATCTGGGGTATCATGGCCATTGGCGTGTACCTGACCTACCGTATTCTGGATGTGGCCGATCTGACCGTGGACGGCTCCTTTGGCACCGGCGGTGCAGTGTGCGTCATGTGCCTGCTGTCCGGCCAGAACGTCTGGGTCTCCCTGCTCATGGCGCTGCTGGCAGGCCTGCTGTCCGGCCTCGTCACCGGTGTCCTGCACACATTTATGGGCATTCCGGCCATCCTTGCCGGCATCCTGACCCAGCTTTCGCTGTATTCCATTAACCTCAAAATCATGGGCAAGGCCAATCAGGCCATCAACGTGGACAAGTACAACCTGCTGATCTCCCTGCGCTGGGTCAAGGAGTTCGCTCTCCACAACCCTATCGTTATGATCATCATTGTCACAGCGGTGCTGATCGGCATTCTGTACTGGTTCTTCGGCACCGAGCTGGGCTGTGCCATCCGTGCCACCGGCTCTAACCCCGCCATGTCCCGTGCGCAGGGCATCAACACCAACTTCAATATCGTGCTGGGTCTGGCTGTGTCCAACGGTCTGGTGGCGCTGTCTGGCGCTCTGCTGAGCCAGTATCAGGGCTTTGCAGATGTCGGCATGGGCCGCGGTGCGATCGTCATTGGTCTGGCTGCTGTCATCATTGGCGAGGCTCTGTTCAGCCGCATCTTCCATAACTTTGCACTCAAGATGGTTTCTGTCTCTCTGGGTGCCATCATCTACTACATTGTTATCCAGCTGGTGCTGACTCTGGGTTTCGATGCCAACCTGCTCAAGCTGCTGAGCGCTTCTGTGGTGGCTGTTTTCCTTGCCGTGCCGTACTGGAAGGGCAAGTACTTCTCGAAGCCGGTGAAGAAGGCAAAGGAGGATGCAAAAAATGCTTGAGATCCAGAATGTTTCCAAGACCTTTAACGCTGGCACGGTCAACCAGAAAACTGCCCTGAACGGCCTGAACCTGAAGCTGAACGAGGGCGATTTCGTTACCGTGATCGGCGGCAACGGTGCAGGCAAATCCACCATGCTGAACGCAGTTGCCGGTGTGTGGCCGGTGGACGAAGGCAAGATCATTATTGACGGTGTGGATGTGACCCGCCTGAGCGAGCATCAGCGTGCCGCTTACATCGGCCGCGTGTTTCAGGACCCCATGACCGGCACTGCTGCCACCATGCAGATCGAAGAGAACCTTGCCCTGGCTGCACGCCGCGGCAAGCCCCGCACCCTGCGCATTGGCATTACCAAGGCAGAGCGCGAGCAGTACCGTGAACTGCTCAAAACGCTGGATCTGGGTCTGGAAGACCGCCTGACGGCCCGTGTGGGCCTGCTTTCCGGCGGCCAGCGTCAGGCACTGACCCTGCTGATGGCTACCATGAACAAGCCAAAGCTCCTGCTGCTGGACGAGCATACCGCTGCGCTGGACCCCAAGACCGCGCTCAAGGTGCTGACCCTCTCGGCCAAAATCGTGGAGGAAAACCACCTCACCACCATGATGATCACCCACAACATGAAGGATGCCATTAAGTATGGCAACCGCCTGATCATGATGTACGAAGGCCATATCATCTATGATGTTTCCGGTGAGGAAAAGAAGAACCTGCACGTCTCCGACCTGCTGGCAAAGTTCCAGATCGCCAGCGGCGGCGAGTTTGCAAATGACCGCATGATTCTGTCCTGATAAATTACAAGGTTAAAATGCAAAGCGCCTGTCCCGGAAAAAACCGGGACGGGCGCTTTTTATGTATGTTTACCAATTCAAGAGCAAGGCGGTTAACTGGAGTTTTTGAGAGATAATTTTCTTTACATCTTTTGAAGAATGCGGGGCACCGTCCTGAGTCGCAAAGAGGAACAGCGAGTAAAGTTCATTATATTTTGGAATAGCCATTTTTCAAACCTCACACCTTGGAAAGGCTCAGCACACATTCGCAATGCCGTGTTCTTGGAAATAGATCCACCGGCTGCACCTTCTCTGCGTGATATCCATTTTGTTCCAGCCATGCAGCATCTCTTGCGGCGGTGGCGGGGTTGCAGCTGACGTAGACCACCCGGCGGGGAGCCATGCGCACCACGGCGGAAAGGGTGGCTTCGTCGCAGCCCTTGCGGGGTGGATCCAGCATTACGATGTCCGGGTGAAGGCCCTCAGCGGCAAGGCGGGTGGCGGCCTGACCGGCATCTGCGCAGAAAAATCGGCTCTTTGAGGCCACATCTGTACCCATGCGGGCAGCGTTAGCCTTGGCACTTTCAATGGCTTCCGGTACGATCTCCACACCGATCAGCTCACGGCAGTGCGCTGCCATGGAAAGACCAATGGTGCCCATGCCGCAGTAGAGGTCCAGCAGCAGGTCGTCCGGGGTAAGCTGAGCATACTGGGCGGCAATGCCGTAAAGCTGCTCGGCAGCAAGGGTATTGACCTGATAGAAGGAAAGCGGGCCAAGCTGCACCGGAACGCCGCACAGGGTGTCCTCAATATAGCCCGGGCCGTACAGAGTGTGGGTCTCGGTGCCAAGGATCACGTTGGTGTTTTTTGCATTTACGTTCAGCAGGATCGTGGTGATCTCTGCAAATTGAGCTTTCAGCCGGGTACAAAGCTCCTCGGCGCAGGGCAGCTTGGCACAGGTGCAGACAAGGCAGACCATGATCTGACCACTGTGAGCGCCGCGCCGCAGAAAGATATGACGCACAAGGCCCCTGCCGGTCTCCTCGCTGTACGGCTGGATGCCCTTTTCTGCAAAAAAAGCGCACAATGCGTTGCCGATCTCATTCAGCACACCGGGCTGCAGGCGGCAGTCCGGGCAGGGGACGATACGATGGGTGCGCCCGGCGTAGAAGCCGATACAGGGCTTGCCGCTTTTGTCCACGCCCACCGGGAACTGCACCTTATTGCGGTAGCGGTTCACTTCCGGCGAACCCACAATGGGCAGAACAGGCACATCCAATCCTCCGATGCGGGCAAAGGCATCTGCAACATTCTCCTGCTTGGCGCGCAGCTCGGCAGCATAGTCCAGATGCCGCAGGCTGCAGCCGCCGCAGGGGCCTGCCACGGCACAATCCACCGGAATACGGTCCGGCGAAGGAGTGAGCACCTCGTCCAGAATACCGAAGGCGTAGCGCTTGCAGTCCTTAACGATGCGCACCCGGGCTTCGTCGCCGGGGGCGGCACCGGGAATAAACACGGTCTCACCGTCGGGGCTGTGTGCTACGCCGCTGCCATCGCTGGAAAGACGCTCTATGCGCAGGGTGAGAACTTGATTTTTCTGTAAGGGCATAAAGTGTCTCCTTTACTGGTGGCCGGGGTCGTCGGCGGGAGCATCAGCCTGCGCCGCAAAATACTTGCTGGGCGGCACGCCCTTGGCGCGCTTGAATACCCGCGAGAAATAGAACTGGTCAAAGAAGCCTACCGACACCGCGACCTCGGCAATGGAAAGGTTGCCTGCGCGCAGCAGCTTGCAGGCTTCGTTGATGCGGTATTCGGTAAGATAATCGATGGGGCTTTTGCCTACGTTCAGCATGAACACGCGGTACAGGTGACTGCGGGAGACACCTACGCTTTTTGCCACATCATCAATGGAAATATCGTGTGAATAATTGAACTGGATGTACTTGATGGCGTTGAGCACATACTGGCTGGAAGAGGAAGCTGTGTGCGGTTTGCCAGCGCTGGTCTCCTTCATCAGAGAAGCGATGAAGAGATAAAGGTAGCCCACCATGGTGGCTTCATCCTGCGGCTGCAGCCCGCGGGAGGAATAAATGTTGGCCAGAGCGGCACGCATCCCATCGGGGTCGTGGGTGTGATGCACCGGCGAGTCGTCGGTGAAGGGAAGCTGCGCGGCCAGTTTGTGGGCACACGCACCGTTGAAGCCTACCCAGCTGTACTCCCAAGGCTCCTGCTCATCGGCAGTATACCGGATCAGCTGGCTTGGCCGGGCAAAAAACAGCTGACCCTGGCTCACTTCCCAGGTGCGTCCGCCCACCTCGAACACGCCCTTGCCGGAAAGTACCAGATGGATCAGGTAATGGTCGCGGATACCCGGCCCCCATGTTTGGCCCGGAGCACAGCGTTCGATGCCGCAATTGAAGATGGAAAGCTCAATATTATTGGTATAATTTTGTTTGAAGGATTGCTTATATACATCTGCCATAGCCGCGTTTCCTCCGCTCTGTCACGTTGCGGGCAGCTTTGTGCCCGATCTTTGGTATAGTATACCACACATCTGCCCGCAAATTCAACAAAAGTACATCTTATTCTTTGAACTGGGTGCCAAAATTCGCGCTTTTTCAGCGTTGGAAATTGAAAAAAGCGGTTGGATGCATTACAATAGACGTAACATACCCATCTATCCCAAAGCAGCATATTGAGGGAGGAATCGTTATGGCAAACAGTGCGCAGCTCCGAAATGAGATCGCGGCGGGCAAATGGGACGATAAGCTCCGGGCACTGTATGGCGATGCGGCGCAGGAGATCTGTCGGCAGCGGGCACGCTACTGTGCTGCGCTGGAACAGTTTGAGCTGTACTTTGGGCCGGGCAGGCAGGTGCAGGTTTATTCGGCACCGGGCCGCGCAGAGCTGGGCGGCAACCACACCGACCACCAGCACGGTTATGGCCTTGCGGCGGCTGTCACGCTGGATCTTGTGGCCGTGGCTGCGCATAATACAGACGGCTACGTGCGGGTCAAATCCCGCGGGTTCAACAAGCTGGATGTGATCGACCTGACCGTGGAGGGGCCGCAGGAAGGGGAGAGCACCCACTCGGCCAGCCTGATCCGCGGCATTGCCGAGGGCTTCCGCGCGGCAGGCAAAGCGGTGGGTGGCTTTGATGCATACACGGCCAGTGATGTGCTGCGCGGCAGCGGCCTTTCCAGTTCTGCTGCCTTTGAAATGGGCATGGCTGCCATCTGGAACGGAGAATATGGCTGCGGTCTGGCCCCGGCGGAGCTGGCAAAGATCTGTCAGTATGCGGAGAATACCTATTTTGGCAAGCCCAGCGGCCTGCTGGATCAGCTGACCAGCGCAGTGGGCGGCATTATCTTTGCGGATTTTGCAGACCCCCAGCAGCCGGTTCTGGAAAAGATCCACGCCGACGGCCTGCTGCCGCCGGGCATGAGCCTGTGCGTTACCGATACGCGCGGTAGCCACAGCGAATTGACCGGTGAGTTTGCAGCCATCCGGCAGGAGATGGAGCAGATCGCAGCGTTTCTTGGCAAAAAGGTGCTGGGACAGGTGACGGAGAGCGCATTCTGGGCAGCACTGCCTGCACTGCGCAAAGCCTGCGGCGACCGCGCGGTGCTGCGCGCCATCCACTATTTTGAAGAGAACGCTCGCACCCTTGCCCAGAGGGACGCGCTGCAGGCCGGGCAGTTTGCTGCCTTTGCAGCGCTGGTGCTGGAAAGCGGACGCGCATCCTTTGCACTATGCCAGAATGTCTACTGCAGCACCGATGTGCGGCATCAGGGGCTTTCGGTGGCACTGGCGCTGAGCCAGAGTATCCTGCAGGGCAGCATGGGAGCCTGGCGGATGCAGGGCGGCGGCTTTGCAGGCACCATTCAGGCGTATGTTCCCCAGAGCCTGCTGGAACGCTATCACAGCGAGATCGAGCGGGTATTCGGCAAGGGCAGCTGCTACATTCTGCGTCTGCGGGAGCAGGGGGCAGTGAAAGTGATCTGAAAACAAAAACGCATCTGCAAGATTTTGCAGATGCGTTTTTTGCTATGCTTTATACTGCTGGGAAGGTTCAGAAAACCGGTTTCGGGCCGGGAGCGGACTGAGCCTGCTCCTGCTCTTTTTCCTCTTCCCGGCGCTGCTGCTGATCCGAGATATACTGCACCATGTCCCGCTCCTCGTGGGAAAAATGGAACAGGTCTGCGATGGTATCGTAGGCGCTCACCACGAAGTTGAAGCCTGTCTTTACCACATTGAACAGCAGCATGGGCACAAAGGTGAAAGAAAGTGAGATCAATCCGCCGCTAAAGAAAAGATCGTCCAGACGCAGATTGCTGAAGAAAAGATCCAACGCATCGCCCAGCGGCCCGCCGCCGGAAATACTGTGCAGCTCTTCTTCGGAAACAGAAATGTATGAATGCGGCATCTGAAGGTTTTTCATGGAGAAAGCTCCTTTCTGACAAGATCGTTCCGGGAATGGGATCAAACTCAGGCGGCAGCGGTTCCCTCGGCCTGAGCGGCATCAAAGCTCGGCATGGGGTTCACGATCTGATCGTAGATGCTTGTAACGGTACGAATGACGTTCATGACCTGCGAATAGACATAGACACCGGCCAGACCGGCAACGCCCACAGAAGCGATACGGCTCCAGGTGTTCATCTTATCCCAGGTGTGATAGAAGGTGCCGGACAGGCTCAGACCATTCGACAGACCGGACTGCACACGGCCTGCGATGTACCGGAAGGAATAGTTGGTCATCAGCACGAACAGGTTGATCGCTGCATTCTGGCAGAATGTAGCAAACTGATCGGTGTTGAAATAAATATCGTGATTAAAGGCTGAGCCAAGGTAGATGGACTGACCGCCATCCAGATAGGTCATTTCCTCTTCGGAGATAACGGCATAGGAAGCCGGTAAAAGCATGGTATTCTGATTGGGATGATCCATGATGGAAGAACTCCTTTCCGTAGTGGAATCTGCACAAAGGCAGACAATAATACTATCTGAATTGTAACATAACTGTGTCCAAATAACAAGAGCAGAGATGTGCAAAATCATGATACATTTGTGAATAAACTGTTACGGAAAGACGGTAAAATCACGGATATCAGCCAAAAAATGCGCAATATGTCCATAATCTGGTCCTGAAAAAATGTTCTGTAGAAAAAGCAAAAGCGCCTGCAGATTCCGGGTGCAGGCGCTTTTATGGGGAGAAAATGATCGGGGAATTACTGTGCCCGTTCGTAGAGCACGGTCAGCTGCGCAATGTGCCCGGCCAGTGCTTCCGGCAGGGGACAGGTGAGCCGCCACTGCCAGTTGGAGCCTTGGGTGCTGGGAGTGTTGATGCGGGCCTCACTGCCCAGATGCAGCCAGTCCGCCAGAGGAATCACAGCGGTATCCGATACACTGGCAAGGCAGGCACAGATCATGGCCTCGGTCAGCTCTTCCGGCTGGCAGCGCAGGTAGCGGCAGGCATAGGCCACATCCTCGGCACTGGCGTTGGTACGCCAGCCTTCGGTGGTCACATTGTCGTGGGTGCCGGTGTACACCACGCTGTTGCGGTGGTAGGTGTGGGGCAGGTAATTGCCGGATTCCCGGCTGTCAAAGGCAAACTGCATGATCTTCATGCCCGGGTAGCCGCTGGCAGAAAGCATGGCCTTGACCTCCGGGGTCAGGTAGCCAAGATCCTCGGCAATGATGCCGCCCTCGCCAAGGTTTTCGTGCATGGCGTTGATAAAATCGCGGTCAGGGCCTTTTTCCCAGTGGCCGCCCGCCGCCGTTTTGTTCCCGGCGGGAATGGAGTAATAGCTCTCGAAGCCGCGGAAGTGGTCGATGCGCACCACATCGTAAATGGAGGTGGCGTGCTTCATGCGCTGCTTCCACCACGCAAAGCCGGTGGCCTTGTGAACAGGCCAGTCGTACAGCGGATTGCCCCATAGCTGACCATCCGCTGCAAAGGCATCCGGCGGGCATCCGGCAACCTGCGTCAGGTGCATCTGGCCATCGGTCTGGAACAGTTCCGGGTGGGTCCACAGATCGCTGGAATCCGGGCTGACATAGATGGGAATATCGCCCACCAGTTTGATGCCCTTGCTGTTGGCGTAAGCCTTCAGGGCGTTCCACTGGGTGTAGAAGAAGAACTGCACCGCCTTGTAGTAGCCAATGCTTCCGGCAAGCGCTGCTTTGGCTTCGGCAATGGCTTCCGGCTGTCGGCAGCGCAGTGCATCCGGCCAGTCAGCAAGGCCGGCCTGACCCTGTGTAGCCTTCACAGCCATGAACAGGGCGTAATCCTCCAGCCAGAAAGCCTGCTCTTTGCAGAAGGCTTTGTAGGCGGGGGAGAAAGCTGCCAGCAGACGGTCAGCAGCCTTTTTCAGGATAACAGGCCGCTCGTTGTAAAGGGCACCGTAGTCGACAGAACCGACCGGCTTTTCAGTGGGGATCTCGTCGGCGGTCAGCAAACCGTCCGCAGCCAGCAGGCGGTAATCGATAAAATAGGGATTTCCGGCAAAGGCGGAGAAGCTCTGGTAAGGGCTGTCGCCGTAGCCGGTGGGGCCGATGGGCAGAATCTGCCAGTAGGTCTGCTTTGCATCGGCCAGAAAATCCACGAATGCAAAGGCCTCTTTTCCCAGCGTACCGATGCCAAAAGGCCCCGGCAGACTGAAAACGGGCATCAGAATGCCGCTTGCACGCATAGTGTGCGCACCTCCTTAGCCCTTCACAGCACCTGCAACCACGCCCTCGATGATGTACTTCTGGCAGGTGATGTACAGGATGATGATGGGGATGATGGCAATGATGATGCAGGCCATCATGGGAGCCAGCTCCACACGGCCGTAGCCGCCGCGGAAGTACTGGATGGCCATGGGAATGGTGCGGTATTTCTTGATGTCCAGCACCAAAGTGGGCAGCAGGTAGTCGTTCCACACCCACATAGTCTCGAGGATGGCGGTGGAGATCATGGTGGGCTTGAGGATGGGGAATACGACCTTGAAGAAGATCTGAATGGGGTTGCAGCCGTCGATCATGGCCGCTTCCTCAATTTCCATGGGCACGCTCTTCATGAAGCCGGTGAACATGAACACGGCCAGACCGGCACCGAAGCCCAGATAGATGATGCAGATGTTCCACGGGGTGTTCAGATTGAGCTGGTCAGCGGTCTTGGACAGGGTGAACATGACCATCTGGAAGGGCACGACCATGGAGAACACGATCAGCAGGTTCATGAACTTGCTCAGCTTATTGTTCACGCGGGTGAGGTACCAACCGGTCATGGAGCAGCACAGCAGGATCAGCGCCACACTGGTAACGGTAATGACAAGGCTGTAGCCAAGGCTGGAAAGAAAGCCCATCTTGGTGACACCGTAAACGTAGTTGCTCAGGCCCGCAAAGGTCTCGGCGGTGGGCAGCTTGAACACAGTGGAGGTGGTAAAGGTGCCCTCGATCTTCAAGCTGTTCAGCAGGATCAGCACGATGGGGTAGATCCACAGCAGACTCAGCAGCGTCATGATGACGGTGAGGGTGTTATCCCACATTTTTTTCTGTTTAGGCATTACTGCTGCACCTCCTTGGAACGGGTAAAGTGGAGCTGGATCAGAGAAATGACCACGACGATCAGGAAGAACACCACAGCCTTCGCCTGACCAATGCCCTTCCACTGGGCACCGGAACGGCCATAGAAGGTGTTGTAGATGTTCAGGGCCAGCATTTCACTGGCGTTGGCGGGTTCGCCTGCAGTCAGGGCAACGTTCTGGTCGAACAGTTTGAAGCTGTTGGTCAGGGTCAGGAAGGTGCAGATTGTCACGCTGGGCATGACCATGGGAATCTTGATCTTGAACAGGATCTCGCGGTCGTTGGCACCGTCGATCTTAGCGGCTTCGATCAGGTCGCCGGGCACGCTCTGCAGGCCGGCAACGTAAATGATCATCATATAGCCGATCTGCTGCCAGCACATCAGGATGACCAGACCGACGAAACCGGCCTTGGCATCCAGCGCCAGCAGGGGTTTCTGCAGGTTGGCCAGCACACCGTTGAGCAGAATCTGCCAGATGTAGCCCAGCAGGATGCCGCCGATCAGGTTGGGCATGAAGTAGACGGTACGGAAGATGTTGGTGCCGCGGATGCCGCGGGTGAGCACCAGCGCAATGGCAAAGGCGCAGACGTTGATGAGCACGGTGGATACTACAGTGAAGGCTGCGGTAAAGCCGAAGGCGTGCAGGAAGGTGGAATCCTGAAATACGCTGATGTAGTTCTGGATGCCCACAAAGGTGGTCTTGCTAACAGTAGTGAACCGCTGGAACGAAAGGTAAATGCCCCAGATAAAGGGCCAGATAAAGCCGATGATGAACGCGAGCAGCGTGGGCAGCACGAACACTGGCCAATATTTGCTGATGGCTTTTTGCATGATGTACCTCCTATATGCGGAGTGGTTAACAAAAAAGGGGAGGCGGGGCGAACTTCTTCGCCCGCCTCCCTGTTCAGTTCTTTTTTTATGGAGCAATCAGGAGCTTAGCCGTTTGCCAGCTTGTATTCCTTGGCCCAGCCATCGACGAAGGCGGTCACAACGCCGTCCCAGTCGCCGGTGCCTGCTGCGTAAGCGGTCAGAGCGGAACCAACGCCGTTCTTCCACTCTTCAGAAGGCATAGTGGAGAAGCACCAGTCAACACTGGTCTTGCCCGCAGCAACGTAGTCGTTTGCAATGGCGATCAGAGGATTGGTGGAGTCCTTGGCAGCCTTGAAGGGGATCACGAAGCCCATGTCGTCGGCCATTGCGCTGGTGCCGGCCTCAGAGGTGACGCACCAGTACAGGAAGTCCAGAGTAGCCTGAATGTCGGCATCAGAAGAGGTGTTGTTCACGCACCAGAAGTTCTCGGAACCGGTGCACAGGCCCTGATTCTCCTCGCCATCCACGCCGATGTAGATGGGCAGCATACCCAGATTGTCGTCACCCAGATCCTTCACATCGCTGTAAGCCCAGGTACCGTTCTGGTAGAACACAGCTTTCTTGCCCACGAACTCAGCCACAGCGTCGTTGCCGGTCTTGGAAGCCAGCAGGGTGGGGTCGCAGGTGGAATCGGTGATGTACAGATCCCAGATCTGCTTGTAGTTGTCCAGATAGGTGCCCTTGATGGCATCGGTGGAGCTGATACCGTCTGCCTTGTACTCGTAGTAGATGGGCAGGTTTGCCAGATGGGTCTTGAAGCGCCAGTCAGAAGAACCGTCCATGCCGGCAGAAGTGAAAGCACCGTCCACGCCCAGCTCAGCCTTGCGTGCCTGAATATCGTCAGCGACCTTCTTCAGATCAGCAAAGCCCTTGATATCGTCCTGCGTGTAGCCGGCGGCGCTCAGCAGTTCCTTGTTATAGATGATGCCGTAGGTCTCGATGACATATGCAATGCTGGTAACAGCGTCGCCATCCTTCAGTGCGAAGGAGTCGCTGGTCAGCTCACCATAGACCTGACTGCCGGACAGATCGTAGCAGTAATCCTTCCAGTTTGCCAGACCCACAGGGCCGTTCACCTGGAACAGGGTGGGAGCTTCGCTCTTTTCCATCTCGCTCATCAGGGTGGTCTCGTACTGGCCGGAAGCAGCGGTAACGACAGTCACAGGCACGCCGGTCTCCTTGGTGTACTCGGCGGCCAGATCCTGCCAAGCCTGATCCTGCTCGGGCTTGAAGTTCAGGTAGTAGACCTTGCCGTCAGCCTTTGCAGCAGTGCTGGAAGCAGCAGCAGAACCGGCAGCAGAGGAAGCGGTGCTGTTGGAAGAGCCGCCGCAGGCAGCCAGACCCAGAGCAGCGGCGGAAACGCCAGCGGCCTTCAGGAAGTTACGACGAGTGATCATTTTCTTCATAATAAGTTCTCCTTCTTATTAAAAATAAACAATTTTAAAATCTCCGTCCCCTGACGGAGGGAATACAAAGTTTAGATGCTCCTCACGCTCTCACCCTGCTGCAGCTCCGGCTGCAAGGTGATGGTCTGGGCCGGGGCACCGTGCTCGATCTGCCGCACCAGCAGCTCAATGCTCTGCAGTGAGATCTGCTCGCTGGGCTGCACAACGGTAGTCAGAACAGGCACACAGTAACGGGACATCGTGATGCCGTCAAAGCCGATCACCGAAACATCCTCCGGCACCCGCAGCCCGGCGCTCACCAGCGCACGGATGGCACCTAAGGCGATCACATCGCTCATGGCGAACAGGGCGGTGAAGTCGGCCCGGCGGGCCAGCAGGCTGTTCACGGCGTGATAGGCAGACTCAAAATCGTAGTTGGAAAGGCCATACAGCTTGTCGCTGAACAGGATGCCTGCGTCCCGCATCGCCTGCTGTGCACCCTCGCGGCGCATCACGCTGGGATAGCTGGTGACAGGACCGCCCAGCACTGCGATCTTGCGGTGCCCCTGCTGGATAAGGTAGTCCACAGCAGCGTAGGCTGCGGCGCGGTCATCCACGCCCACCATGGAAAGATTGGGAAAGTCCAGCTCGTCGGAGACCAGTGTGGTCAGCACCGAGGGGACTGTGATATTGGCAAAGCCTTTTTTGAAGTTGGCTACGCTGCCGCCCAGAAAAATCATGCCTTTGGGCTTGATCTCCCGCAGGATCTTTTCGGCGGCATCGATCTCGTTGGCGTTTTCATCCAGATAGGAAACGATGCCATTGTAGCCATACAGGGTAGCGGCCCGCTGCAGCTGGACTAAGAAGTCCGAGAAGAAGAGATTGCGGGTGCCTTTGACCACAAACACCAGACTGCGGGACTGCTGGATCTTCAGCTGCCGTGCATTGGTGTTGGGCACGAACCCGGCCTCCCGCATTACCTTAAGTACATGTTCCTTGGTCTCGGGCCGGACATCGGGCCGGTCGTTGATGACACGAGAAATGGTGCTTACCGAGCAGCCGCTGATCCGGGCAATGTCCTTAATGGTCAGATTCGGCATTTTGTCGGAGCACCTCACTTTCGGTAATAGATTCGGGAACGTTGTCGGGAACGTTTTCAGTGGCTATAGTATGGCATAATTTGTATAAAAAATCAATAACCTAAAAGTGTTTTCGTGAAAATTGCACAGCATCTTGAGCTGTTTTTGTGCAGATTGAATTGCGTACAAATCAAAATATGCCGACAGTTCCGCAAATTCCCGGTACAAATCAGAAACAACCGGTAAAACCGTACCAATTTGTAACTTTTCAACATAGAGCAGTGGTTTTATAAAAGGAGAAAGAAAAAAGCAATGCCCGGCAGATAACACAGCCTGCCGGGCATTGCATGGTTTTGAAATGGTTTATCCGCTTTTTCAAAAATACGGGTGCTGATAGGGTTCGGGTTCCGGGCCGCAGTACAGGCCAAACGCATCGCAGATCCAGTAGCTGCCGTCCTCCATGGGCACGCGGCACCACTGGTGGCTGTACTGGTTCTCGTTCACATGCTCATAGGGGATGCCCAGAATGTCCAGACACAGAGCGGTGGCCCGGGCACACCCGGCACAGGATGCTGTGCGCAGTACAAAATAACCGTAGGGGTCGTTGTAATGGTTGGCTTCCATAGAGTAAGCCATGGAGCCATCATCCACCACCGCACGCAGGGCAGAGGCAATGCCGTAAAGCTGGTCTTCCCGGCTCATGAGCGCCAGCGGTGTGACCACCTTCAGCGCTTCCTGATATGCCTGCGCAAACTCCTCATCGGTGCATTTGCGCTTGAGAGACTTGTAGTGGGCCAGCTTGTTGATGGCCACCGGCGACCAGACGGAAGAAAACTGCGCTTCGGTCAAAGAAAGCTCGTCATCACCGGCAATGCCGTCCGCAGAAGGCTTGCGGCCTTCGTCAATGCCGTGGTCCAGATAATGACGCAGCAGCGCATCTTCGTCATTGCCGCATACGGCCGCAACATCCGGATACTGTGCAGCGTAGTATGCTGCATCAAAGGTAGAAAGCGCAGCAGCGGAAAGACCGGTCTGTGCGGCCAGTAGCACAGCGGCCGTCAGCGCTGCAAGTCTAAGATACCGTTTTTTCATGACAAAAAACCTCCTCAAAAAATAATAAAACGCCTCCTGAACTCAGTATAGCACATCCGGGCCGGAAGGAAAAGACAAAAAAGCGCTTCCACCTTGTCATCGGTGAGAGCGCTTTGCTGATTGCTGATTATTCTGATCGGGTTTGATTATTTTGATTAGTCGCTGACGTAGGGCATCAGAGCAACGTGACGAGCACGCTTGATGGCGATGGTCAGTGCGCGCTGATGATAAGCGCAGGTGCCGGTCACACGGCGGGGAATGATCTTTGCACGCTCAGAGACGTACTTACGCAGACGGGGCACGTCCTTGTAATCGATGGTGTCGATACGATCGACACAGAAGCTGCAAACCTTCTTGCGGCCGCGACGCATGGGGCGTGCGGGGCGAGAGCCTTCGGTTCTTTCAAAAGCCATTGCTTATTACCTCCTATTGGATTTTTAACGGATTGACCGTTTCGTGTCAGAACGGCAGGTCGTCGCTGTCGTCGATGACGGCGAAGTCGTCTGCACTGCCGGCAGAGTAGCTGGGAGCTGCCTCCACAGCGGCCGGGCGGGCAGGCGCTGCATTCTGGTAGGCGGGAGCAGAATTGTTCTGATAATTTGCTCCGCCGCCTGCATTGCTGTTTTTGGAGCCTGCAAAGTTGATATTGTTGGCTACCACTTCCACAGCGGTGCGGTTGTTGCCGTTCTTATCCTGATACTGGCGGGTCTGAAGACTGCCTTCAATGGCGATCAGACTGCCCTTCTGGAAATACTTGCAAACAAACTCGGCCTGCTGACGCCATGCAACGATATCGATAAAATCGGCCTGACGCTGCTCGCCCTGACGCGCAAAATTGCGGTCACAGGCAATGCGGAAGCTGCACACATTGGTACCCTGCGGGGTGGTGCGCAGTTCGGGATCCGCCACAAGACGGCCCATGATGGCAACAACATTCAACATTTTACGGTCTCCCTTTCTGTCACAGAAGGATTACTCCTCGTGAGCAATGATCAGGCTGCGCATAACGCCTTCAGTGATCTTGTACACACGGTCCAGCTCAGCAGGGAAGCTGGGCTCGCTGGTGAAGTCGATCACGGTGTAAACGCCTTCCTCCTCGTCGTTGATGGGGTAGGCCAGACGGCGCTTGCCCCACTCGTCGATGGAATCGATCGTACCGTTAGCCTCGATCAGGGACTTGAACTTACCAACCAGAGCGGCGGTAGCCTCCTCGTCGAGAGCGGCGCTGGTAATCAGCATGGTTTCGTACTTTGCCATTTTGTAGCACCTCCTTTTGGACTTAAGGATCCTGCAATCACAGGACCAAGGGTACACACAAAACGCGGCATCGCGTCTTGTGTGCGGCGTGTCTGTTCAGACAGCAATTTATTATAGCAAGCTGTGTGGATTCTGTCAAGCTTTTTCCGAAAAAAGATATAATAAAAAATATTTTGATTTTTTTGTGAAAGAGGAATATAATATAGTCGCTTTCAATGGATGAACGGCAAAGCAGCCGGGGATCGGCCGTCTCTCTGCTCTTTGTTATCCGTCTTCGAAAGGAATGTATATATGGTTCTGGGAATTTTATAGAAAAGGAAGGATTCTTTGTGTATTCGGTTTTCCGTAACCTGGCAATCATCATCCTCAGCGCAAAGTTCTTTGGCCTGGTGGCCCGCAAGTGCAAGGCCCCGCAGGTGGTGGGTGAGATCCTTGCCGGTTTGATCATCGGTCCGTGCATCCTGAACCTCGTGCAGACCAGTGACGCCATCTCCACCTTTGCGGAGATCGGCGTGGTCATGCTGATGTTCACCACGGGCCTTGGCACCAATCTGAAGGAACTGATCAAAGCTGGCCCCATCGCCACCCTGATCGCCTGCGTGGGCGTAGCCGTTCCGCTGGTGGGCGGCACCCTGCTGTACAGTGCGTTCTACGGCTTCTCTGCCGTGGGCAGCCCTGAGTTCTACCGTGCCCTGTTCATCGGCACCATCATGACCGCCACCAGCGTGTCCATTACGGTGGCAACCCTGCAGGAGATGGGCCACCTGAAGAGCTTTCTCGGCACCACCATCGTCAGTGCCGCCGTCATCGATGATGTCATCGGCATTGTGGTGCTGACCTGCGTGCTGGGCGCAAGCTCCGGCACCGGCACGGGTCTGGGCAAGGTGCTCATCAATACGGCACTGTTCTTTGCCACTGCTGTGGGCGTGGGTGTTGTGGCTCACTTTGCTATGACATGGCTGGACAAGCGCAATCCCCACACCCAGCGCATCACCATCGTGAGCATGGCGTTCTGCTTTGCCATGGCCTACATCGCCGAGGAATACTTTGGCATTGCCGATATCACGGGCGCATACATTGCAGGCATCGTGCTGTGCACCATGGACGATGCCTCCTACGTGGAGCGCCGCGTGGATATCAGCAATTATATCATTTTTGCGCCCATCTTCTTTGCATCCATCGGCTTGAAGACCGACATCAGCGGCCTGACGCCGGAAATCTTCCTGTTCTGTGTCTGCTTCGTCATTGTAGCACTCATTACCAAGATCATCGGCTGCGGCCTTGCGGCCAAGATCTGCCGCTTCAACTGGGGCGACTCCCTCAAGATCGGCGTTGGCATGATGACCCGCGGCGAGGTGGCACTGATCGTGGCCCAGAAGGGCCTGGATGTCGGCGTGGTGGATTCGGTCTACTTTACCGCTGTAATCCTGCTGATCGTGGTGTCCAGCGTGGCAACTCCGCTGGTGCTGAAGGCGCTCTTTACCAAGATGCCGCCGCAGAAGCACCCCAGTCAGGTAAATGGGTAAACAATAAAAAAGATCCTCCGACAGGTCTGCCGGAGGATCTTTTATTTTCAGGATAAGTTACAGCGTCTTGCAGAACTCCTTCAGGTAAGCGCGGAATTCTTCGCCGATCTCCGGATGCTGCAGGGCCAGCTCCACCTGCGCCTCTACCACCTTGAGCTTGTTGCCCATGTCGTAGTGCTTGCCGGTAAACTCAACGGCGGTCATGCCGCCGCGGGTGCGGGCATACTCGGCCATGGCATCGGTCAGCTGGATCTCGCCGCCTGCGCCGGGCTTGGTGTGGGCAAGGATCTCGTAGATCTCCGGGGTCAGCAGCACGCGTCCCAGAATGGAGTAGTTGCTGAACTCCTGTCCCTTCTTGGGCTTCTCGATCATGTCGTCCACAAAGAAATAGTTGTCGTGGATGGGGGTGGTCTTCAGGCTGCAGTACCGGCTCACATCTTCCCATGGCACTGCGGAAACGCCTGCCGCCGGGCGGCCGAACTCCTCATAGGCGCGGATCAGCTGGGCACAGACCGGGTCCTCGCCCCAGATCACGTCATCGCCGTAGATGACAACAAAGGGATCATCACCGGTGAAGGCCTTGGCGGTGTTCACAGCATGGCCCAGACCCAGCGTTTGCTTCTGGCGCACAAAGAGGATGTTTGCCATGTTGGCGATGCCAAGGCACTCTTCCAGAGCCTTTTCCTTGCCGGGCTTTGCCAGCTTTTCTTCCAGCTCGGGGCTGCGGTCGAAGTGATCCTCGATGATACTCTGGTTGCGGCCCAGAATGATGAGGATATCGGTGATGCCAGAGCGGACGGCCTCTTCCACCAGATACTGGATGGCGGGCTTGTCCACGATGGGCAGCATGCCCTTGGGCATAGCTTTGGTGGCGGGCAGCACGCGGGTGCCAAGACCAGCAGCAGGGATGACGGCTTTGGTGACTTTCTTCATCATGATTCGTTTCTCCTTACTATTTCAATGCCTGCGACACCGGCCGTGCAGGCCGACCGCCGCAGGACCCCAATGCGTTTTCAGATCATGCCGGCCAGTGCATCCAGGTTGGGACCCATCAGCACGGTAGCACAGGCACCCAGCACCATCAGCAGTACAAAGGCACCGATCACACCGGCGATGCTCACGCCGCCCTGCGCAGACAGGACCGCACGGCGCTGGGCAGCGTCCGGGAACTCGGCGCGGATGCGGCGGATACGCTCGGCTGCGCTTTTGCGGTACAGCCACTTGGCGTACAGGGTGCGCAGCATCACCAGTGCAAAGCTGAACACCGTCATAATGCGGGAAAGCACGACGATGGCAGTGCTGCTGATGCCCGCGGTGAGCGGACTGCCGGTGGCCTGCATCATGCTCAGCAGGGTGGGCAGGGCCACCACCAGCTCTGCGGCCAGAAAACCAAAGGCCGGCTTCCACGCCTTGCGGTAGAAGAAATAGAACGGGCCGAACACCAGCGCCGAGAAGCACATGGAAATTTTGGTGTGCTGCAGCTGCATCCGGCTGTAATCGTTCAGGTAGACGGGCGCGGCCTTGCCAATATAATCGTTCCAGTCGCTGTATGGGATGCCGTCGATCAGCTCTTCCTTGCCAAAGGCCGCCTGCACGTTGCGGCGGGTGGGTTCCTCCACCGTCTGCTGATACTGGCGGTAAAGGTCGTTGTAATCAAAGCGTCCGTCTGCGTCGGTGCCGGGCTGGCTCTGGGTGGGCGGCTCCGGGCACTGGCTCTCTGGCGGAAGAACGGCACCACAGCAGCGGCAGCGCTCTTCGGTGCGCAGGGTGCGCTCACCGCAGCTGGGGCAGGTGCGCAGAGCATCGTCTTTGTACGGGAACGTCCATTCATAGCCCGCGCCATGGGCGGGGGTGTGGATGCAGCGGCCAAGCTTTTCGTAGCACTCGCGGTGATAGGGTGCGCCGCAGTCCGGGCAGACCACGATATCATCGGTCAGCGCCAGCGGTCTGCCGCAGCCTTCGCAGGGACAGCCATAATATTTCGGCATGATTTCCTCCTGTTGTATGGTTCATACTGGTATTATACTCCCCTGAAAGAGAAAAGAAAAGGTGAAAATCTTCAAAATTCCAGCAGGATAATCCATTTACCCCTTTACTTTAGCATAGATTCTCGGTATACTAATGAAGTATCTGTGTATAAACTGTGTCTTTTGGCAAGTACAAAGGACTTTACCTTATTTATCATTTCGAGAGGGATTTAGAGAATGATCACGATTGACGAACTGAAGGTGCAGCTTGCCGATTACGGCAAGGCGGTCAAGGACTTGGAAGAAGCTCTTGCCATTGATGCCTCCCGCAAGCGCGTGCAGGAGCTGGAGCACACCATGAGCCGCCCCGGCTTTTATGATGATGCAGACCTGAGCAAGAAGGTCTTTGACGAAGTGGGCGACCTGAAGGGCAAGCTGAGCCGCTTTGAAAAGCTGCAGGGCCTGTACGATGATGCCGAGACCATGCTGGAAATGCTGGATGAAGAATACGACCCCGCCATGATCCCCGAAGCAGAGGAGTCTGTGAACGCTGTGGGCAAGGCTGTGGACGAGCTGCAGCTGATGACCATGCTGAACGGTGAGTACGACCACAGCAACGCCATCCTGACCTTCCATGCCGGTACCGGCGGCACCGAGGCACAGGACTGGGCCGAAATGCTGTACCGCATGTACAACAAGTGGGCTTCCAACCACGGCATGACCGTGGAGGTTCTGGATTATCAGGACGGTGATGAAGCCGGCATGAAGAGCGCCTCCATGATGGTGAAGGGTGCCAACGCCTACGGCCTGCTCAAGAGCGAGAACGGTGTGCACCGTCTGGTGCGCGTGTCGCCCTTTGACGCCAACGCCCGCCGCCAGACCAGCTTTGCTTCGCTGGAAGTGATGCCTGAGCTGGATAACACCATTCAGGTGGATATCCGCCCCGAGGACATTGAGATGCAGGTGTACCGTTCCTCCGGTGCAGGCGGCCAGCACATCAACAAGACCTCTTCCGCTGTGCGTCTGATCCACAAGCCCACCGGCGTCGTGGTCAGCTGCCAGACCCAGCGCAGCCAGTTCCAGAACCGTGACTACGCCATGGAAATGCTGAAGGCAAAGCTGTATCAGATCGCAAAGCAGCAGCATATGGATAAGATCGACGACATCAAGGGCGTGCAGAACGAGATCGCATGGGGTCACCAGATCCGCAGCTATGTGTTCATGCCCTACACCATGGTCAAGGATCACCGCACCAACTACGAGACCGGCAATGTGGATGCCGTGATGGACGGCGATCTGGACGGTTTCATCTTCGCATACCTCAAGGCTGCAAGCCGCGGGGAGCTGCAGGATACCTGATCTTGAACGTATAAAATGCAAAGGCCGTGCTTCCTTTTATGGAGGCACGGCCTTTTTTGTGTTCTTACGCCAGATCGGGCAGAATGGTATCCCAGAGATTTTCCTCCTGCCGCAGGGCGTTGAAGCAGCAGTCCAAGTACATTTTGTTTGCCGCTGCAAGGATCGTGCTGCGGAGAAGCAGCTTTTCATCTGCGGCATCCACGGCAAGGTCGCGGATCTCCCTGGTGCAGCCGAATACAAACGGCAGGCAGTTCTCCATCTCGTCGCAGAAGTAGTCGTAAGCTGCCCCGGCGGAACAGTGCGCCCGCTGCATTTTAAACAGGGCATCGATGTTTTCCATTGAGAGCACCGTTTTGGAGACTGCAATGTACATCAGGGATGCGATCTGATCGCGGGCGTACTTCTTGCGCACCGGGTGGGACAAAATGCCCTTTTTAACGTAGTTGCTTACCATGGAAGAGGTGAGCTCCACGCCGCAGAAGGTGCGGAAATAGCTGTTGACGTACTGCACGGTCTGGTCAAGATAAAGCCCCATCTGCGGGAGATCGGCGTACCGGGGCAGGGCAAACCCGGCGGCGCAGGCCGCAACGCGGCATTTGGTTTCAGTTTTCATATCGTAAGCAGTTTTCTAAGGTTGGCGCAGCTGGGCTGCGCGGGATACAGAAAATGGTTTTCTGGCGGTATTATAGCGCAAATCGGTTCTCTGGTCAACGGATTTTTAAAACTTTTGAAAGAATGCATAAAATCCCTTGACAGGTTTTTGAAAAACTGCTATGATGTCTGCAGTGAACCGAAAACCATGCAGGCGGAAGTGCGTGTAAGGCACGGAAAATAAAAAAATGACCTGCTATCACAAAATAGATTTGGAGCGTGCATTTTATGAAAACCAAGATCGTTGTGGATTCTTCGTCCAGCCTGTATGCCCTGCCGGGCGTGGATTTTGCCTGTGTGCCGTTGAAGATCGTCACGGATGAACAGGAATATCTGGATGACGGTACTCTGGATGCTGTGGACATGGCCCGGTCTCTGCGTACTTACAAGGGCAAGACCAGCACCTCCTGCCCCAATGTGGCAGACTGGCTGGCTGCTTATGAGGGTGCGGAGCAGATCTTTGTTGCCACCATCACGGGCACACTGTCCGGCAGCTACAATGCTGCACTGCTGGCAGCGGAAGAATACAAGGAAACGCACCCGGAGGCCCGTGTTTTTGTTCTGGACAGCCTGTCCGCCGGGCCGGAGCTGCGTCTGCTGGCAGAGCGTCTGCGGGATCTCGTCCGGATCGGGATGGAGTTTGACGAGATCTGCGAGGCGATCCTGGCTTACCACAAGCACACACATCTGCTGTTTTCGTTGGAATCGCTGGCCAATCTGGCCCGCAATGGCCGTGTGAAGCCTGCTGTTGCCGCTGTGGCACGGATGCTGGGCATCCGGGTCATTGGTCAGGCCAGTGAGAGCGGCGAGCTGGAGGTACTGTGCAAGACCCGCGGCGAGCACGGTGCACTGGAGCGCATCGTGCTGGAATTGAAGGATCACGGCTTTACCGATGGCAAAGTGCATATTGCCCACTGTGATAACCCGGAAGCGGCCAAGCGCCTGAAGCTGATGATCCACGCGGTGTTTGCAGGGGCGCAGGTGGATGTGACCGAGTGCGGCGGCCTGTGCAGCTACTATGCTGAGCTGGGCGGGCTGATGGTGGGCTTTGAGGACGGAGAAACAGAGTAAAAGAGTTTTTGATATTGCAAGCAAGCCGGGCCTGTGGGTCTGGCTTGCTTTTTTTGAACAATGCAAAACTTGAAAAAGTTGTAAAACCGCGCTATACTTACACATATTATAAATGGGAATGGAGGGCAGGCCCATGCTTTTTCGTTCACCGATCGTGCGCTTTTTCAGCCGCATTCTGAACCGCGTCACCATCACGGTTGTGTTGGTGGCATTGCAGCTGCTATGGCTGTGCTGGGTGGCGTTTGCCATCACCACCGGCACGGGCCGTGTGTGGGTGAACGGCCTGCTCAACGCACTGAGCCTGCTCATCGTCCTGTACCTTGTGCGCAAGGATGAGAACAGCGCCTACAAGGTGGGCTGGATCGCGCTGATCGGCATTCTGCCGCTGCTGGGCGGTGCGCTGTATCTGGCCTTTGGCAACAAACGCCCGGCCAAGCGTCTGCGCCTGAAAATGCAGGCGGTGGAGGATGCCCACAAAAAAGACCTTGTACAGGAGCCGGGTGTGCTGGAAGGTCTGGATGCCCGCGAGCAGGGGCAGAGCCGATATGTGGCAAAGTACGGTCCCTATCCGGCGTGGCAGAACACTCGCACGCAGTATTTTGCCTGCGGCGAAGCCATGTATCCGCAGCTGCTGGCCGATCTGGAAAAGGCTGAAAAGAGCATCTTTCTGGAATTTTTCATCGTGAGCCACGGCTGCATGTGGGACGGCGTTGAAAAGCTCCTGCGCCGCAAGGCTGCGCAGGGCGTGGATGTGCGCCTGATCTACGATGATTTTGGCAGTCTGCTGGGTCTGCCCGCCGATTTCATCGTGCGCATGGAGCGGGCGCACATCCGCTGCATCCCGTTCAACCCGGTGGTGCCGCTGCTCTCGCTGGTGATGAACCACCGCGACCACCGCAAGATCGTAGTCATTGACGGTACGGTGGCCTACACC
Source organism: Faecalibacterium sp. OF03-6AC (assembly GCF_003478175.1). Classification (NCBI taxonomy): domain Bacteria; kingdom Bacillati; phylum Bacillota; class Clostridia; order Eubacteriales; family Oscillospiraceae; genus Faecalibacterium; species Faecalibacterium sp. OF03-6AC. The sequence goes on from NZ_QUEN01000009.1 coordinate 26,471, forward strand.
GGCGGCGTGAATCTGGCAGATGAGTATATCAATGCGGAGCAGCGCTTTGGCTACTGGAAGGATGCAGCCCTGCGTGTGGAAGGCGATGCCGCGTGGAATTTTACGGTGATGTTCCTCAACTTCTGGAACGCCTTCCGCTCCAGCGAGACGGATTATGATGCATTTCGTCCCATGCCGCTGGTGCCGCCGGTATCGGACGGCATCGTGCAGCCCTACGCGGACAGCCCGCTGGACGAGGAACCGATGGCCGAGACGGTGTACCTGAACATCCTTGCGCAGGCACAGCGGTATGTTTATATCTACACGCCCTACCTTGCCGTGGGCGAGGAAATGCTGGACGCACTGAAAAACGCGGCCAAGCGCGGGGTGGACATCCGGCTGGTGCTGCCGGGCATCCCGGACAAAAAGCTGGTGTTCCGGCTGAGCCGGTCGTACTATCTGCCGCTTTTGAGGGCAGGTGTACGCATTTACGAATATACGCCTGGCTTTCTGCATGCCAAGTGCTGGGTAAGCGACGATGTAACTGCCGTAGTGGGCAGCATCAACATGGACTACCGCAGCCTGTTCCTGCACTTTGAGTGCGGTGTACTGCTGCAAAAGAATAGTCAGGTGGCAGTTCTGCGGGACGATGTACGGGCCACGCTGCCGCAGTGCCGCGAGATACAGGTGACGGAATGCCACATCAGCCTGCCCGGCACGGTGCTGGACAGTGTGCTGCGGCTGCTGAGCCCCTTGATGTGATAAAAACTCCCTTTCCGGGTAAACTAGCCCAAAAGCCCCTTTACGATGGGGGCAGGAAAGGGAGCGTTTTATTATAATGAAAAAGATACCTCGCATGATCCTGGGCTGCACGCTGGCGGCAGCTCTGGCCCTGACCGCCTGCAGCCGAAGCGATTCCGGTTCCTCCGGCAGCATGAGCACGAACATGGGAGGCAGTTCGTCGCAGACGGGGCAGGCGGGCCAGAACACTGCATACCGCACCGGCCTTGGCATCCTGACCGAAGCGTCTGATCAGGAACGCACGGGCAAGATCGATACCATCGCAGCTGCCGTTCTGCTGGATGCCGAGGGCAGGGTGGCAGATGTGATGCTGGACGAGGTGGAGATCTCGGTCACAGGGGACAGCACCGGCAAGGTGACGATGCCCACCGACGATCGCACTAAGCGCCAGAAGGGCGACGATTACCCGCTGGCGGCGGTGTCCTCGCTGAAAAAGGGCTGGGCAGAGCAGGCGGATGCCTTTGGCAATTATCTTACCGGCAAAACCCCGGATGAGGTGAAGAAGCTTGCCACCGACGATGACGGTAAGCCGAAGGATGCTGACCTGCTCTCCACCTGCACCATTGCGGTGGACGGCTATCGGGATGCTGTGGTGCGCGCCTGCGAGAATGCAAAGGCAGTCGGCTCGGCCCGCGGCGACCGCGCTGTGCTGGGCGTGTCAGTGCGCAATGACACCAAGGAACTGACCGCCGACGATGACCACGATGTGACCGCGCAGGTGGACATCACAGTGGCAGCCCTGACGCTGGATGCTGACAGCCGTGTGACCGGTGCAGTGGCGGATGTGGCAGAGCCTGCCCTTACCGTGGGCGCGGATGGTACGGTGTCGGCACCGGAGATGGTCAAAACCAAGGTGGAACTGGGCGACAGCTACGGGATGCGCGGGGCATCCAGTCTGGATAAGGAATGGTACGAGCACAGCGAGGGCTGGTGCGATTACCTGAAGGGCAAGACCCGTACTGAGATCGCAGGCATCCCGGACGATGGTTCGGATGCCGACCTTGCGGCACTGTGCACCATCTCGGTAACGGAGCTGCAGAAGGCTGCGCTGGCGGCGTTTGCGGAAGAGTAAAGCGGAGAAAAGAGGAAAGGCGCAAAGCTTTTCCTCTTTTCTTTGTGCAACCAGACCAAAGAATTGGCGCAGAAAAGCCTTGAAAAAGACGAACTGCACTAACTTTTGCATTTCCTCTTGCCAAATGGCTGCAAACGCGCTATTCTATAGTCACAGTTTAACACTTTAGCATGATAAAATGCTAAACCGAGAGGGAACACATTTGGGAAACAAAAAAGGGAGGAACCTTTTATGAAACGTCTTGTGTCCGCTTTTCTGGCTGGTGCCATGGCACTGAGCCTTGCCGCCTGCGGCGGTGCCGCATCCACTTCCACCGTGGCATCTTCTGCCTCTGCATCCGGGAGCGCAGCCGCCTCCGAGACCGCAGCCAGCGATCTGGACTACATCAAGGAAAAGGGCAAGATGGTCATTGGCTACACCGTCTATGAGCCGATGAACTACACCGATGCCGACGGCAACTTTACCGGTTTTGATACCGAGCTGGCAACTGCCGTGTGCGAAAAGCTGGGAATCGAGCCGGAGTTCGTGGAAATCAACTGGGATACCAAGGTGGTGGAGCTGGATGCCAAGAGCATCGACTGCATCTGGAACGGTATGACCCTGACCGATGACATCATGGCCAACACCGCCACCACCAAGGCCTACGCCAAGAACGCACAGGTCGTGGTCGTGAGGGACGGCACCGACTACAGCTCCACTGCGGATCTGGTGGGCAAGACCGTGGTTGCCGAGGCTGGTTCTGCCGGTGAAGCCGCCATTGAGGGCGACGAGAACCTTGCACAGGCCGATTACGTCTCCAAGAGCGTGCAGACCGACTGCCTGATGGAAGTTGCCGCAGGCACTGCTGATGCCGCTGTGCTGGATCTGACTCTGGCCAACGCCATGATCGGTGAGGGCACCGACTATGCAAGCCTGAAGATCGTGGACGAGCTGAACGCTGAAGAGTACGGCGTGGCCTTCCGCAAGGGCAGCGATGCCGCCGCAGCTGTGGATGCCGCCTTTGATGAGCTGAAGGCTGACGGCACCATGCAGGCTCTGGCCGACAAGTACGATCTGGCTCTGGCCGACTGAGTTCTATAAGAATGTAATTACTCCTTCCGTCATCGCTGCGCGATGCCACCTCCCTCGGTGAGGGAGGCTTTTTGTTGCCGATATGCGTGAGGCTCCCTCATTGAGGGAGCTGTCACCGAAGGTGACGGAAGGAGTTCAAAAAACGGATTGATGGGTGTGTTCTTGTGTCTGTGATTCTGAGTCGCCTTTCCGGCGCGTTTCTGCTCAACTGTGAGCTGTTCGCTCTGACCCTGCTGTTTGCGCTGCCGCTGGGTCTGGTGGTGGCTTTCGGCTCCATGAGCCGGTGCAAGCCGCTTTCCGGCGCGGTAAAGACCTTTGTGTGGGTCATCCGCGGCACGCCGCTGATGCTGCAGATCATCGTGATCTACCTTGGCCCCGGCCTGCTGGGCATGAATAACCCGTGGCCCTCCGGCTCCGGCGGACGCATGGTGGCGGCGGTGGTGGCTTTTGCCATCAATTACGCCTGCTACTTCTCCGAGATCTACCGCGGCGGCATCGAAGCCGTTCCCAAGGGCCAGACCGAGGCCGGTCAGGTGCTGGGCATGACCAAGACCCAGATCTTTTTCAAGGTGACGCTGCTGCAGGTGGTCAAGCGCATTCTGGCCCCCATGGGCAATGAGGTGATCACCCTCGTCAAGGATACCTCGCTGGCAAACACCATTGCCAACAAGGAGATCATCATGATGGCCAAGGAGTACAGCGCAAAGGGCTTGATCTGGCCGCTGTTCTCCACTGCCATCTTCTTCCTGGTGTTCGTGGGCGCACTCACCCTGCTGTTTGGCTGGGCCGAAAAGAAACTGGATTATTTCCGCTGATGAAAGGGAGGGAATTGGATCATGGCACTGCTTGAAGCCTCCGGCATCGGCAAAAACTTTGGCGATACCAAAGTACTCAAGGATATCTCACTCACGCTGGAACAGGGCGAAGCGCTGGCGATCATCGGCTCGTCCGGCTCCGGTAAGACCACCCTGCTGCGCTGCCTGAACTTTCTGGAACGGCCGGACACCGGCATCATCAAGGTGAACGGCGAGACCATGTGGGACGCTGCCGACCCCGCCACCCAGCGCGAGAGCGAGATCCGCAAAAAGCGGCTGCACTTTGGTCTGGTATTCCAGAACTTCAACCTCTTCCCGCAGTACACCGCCCTGCAGAACGTAATGCTGGCGGGTGAACTGCTGGCGAAGGAACGCCCGGACTACAAGGCTGACAAAAAGGCCATCCATGCCGAGCTGGAACAGCAGGCACAGGAACTTCTGGCCCAGATGGGCCTTTCTGCCCGGGCAGGCCACTACCCGCACCAGCTTTCCGGCGGTCAGCAGCAGCGCGTGGCCATTGCCCGCGCACTGGCTCTGCACCCGGACATTCTCTGCTTCGACGAGCCGACCTCGGCCCTCGACCCGGAGCTGACCGGCGAGGTGCTGCGCGTCCTGCGCGACCTTGCCGACCGCAAGACCACCATGATCATCGTCACCCACGAGATGCACTTTGCCCGTGACGTGGCCGACCGCATCATGTTCATGGATGGTGGCGTGGTGGTGGAGGAAGGCCCTGCCAAGCAGCTCATTGAGCACCCGCAGGAGGAGCGCACCAAACAGTTCCTTTCGCATTACGGAGAATAAGCAAAATCACCAATTCTTACGGCAAAAATTTTGAAATGTTGATGCAATGCAAATCTTGTAAATCCCGCGTCACTCCACTATAATATCATTCATGAATGTACACGACGTCCTGCCCCTTTCCGGCAGGACGTTTTTCACGGCAAAAATCACGACATCAAGCCGGTTCCCAGTGTGGCAGGAGGATTTTATACGATGACAAAGGATATGACCCAAGGCAGTCCGCTCAAGCTGATCCTTGCGTTTGCGGTGCCGCTGATGCTGGGCAGCCTGTTCCAGCAGTTCTACAATCTGGCCGATACCATCATCGTGGGCCGCTTTGTGGGCGTGGAAGCGCTGGCGGCGGTAGGCAGCGTGGGCGGTTTGAACTATCTGGTGCTGGGCTTTGTCAACGGCATCGCCTGCGGTTTTTCCATCCCCATCTCGTGGACTTTCGGCGCAAAGGACTACAAGGAGATGCGCCGCTACACTGCCAACACCGTGTGGCTTTCCATCTTCTTTGCCGTGGTGCTGACCATTGTTACTGTGGCGCTGACCCGCTCGGTGCTGGTGTGGACGAACACCCCGGAAAACATCATCGACCTTGCGGATATCTACATCCGCACCATCTTCTGGGGCATCCCGTTCACCCTGCTTTATAATGTTACCAGCGCGCTGATGCGTGCGCTGGGCGACAGCAAGCGCCCGCTGTATTTCCTGCTGGTGGCAAGCTTTTTGAACATCGGGCTGGATCTGGTGTGCATCATCGTGTTCCATATGGGCGCGTTCGGCGCAGCCTTTGCTACCGTGTTCAGTCAGGCTGTGGCGGGTCTGGGCAGTCTTTTGTACATCCTGCGCCACTACCCGGAGCTGCGCTGGAGCAGGGAAGAGGGCCGCTTCAGCCTGGCCCACTGCGCAAAGCTGTGCAGCATGGGCATTCCCATGGGCCTGCAGTGCAGCATTACGGCCATTGGCAGCGTGGTGCTGCAGGGTGCCGTGAACGGCCTTGGCAGCGACATCGTGGCTGCACAGACCGCCGGCAGCAAGGCCGCACAGTTCCTGAGTGTGCCGCTGGAAAGCATCGGCACCGCCATGACCACCTACGCCAGCCAGAACATGGGCGCAAAAGACCTTGGCCGTGTGGACCGCGGCGTGAACACCGCACTGGGCATCGGCTGCGTGTACAGCATTGCGTCCTTCCTCATCCTGCGCGTGACGGACAAGCTGCTCATCGGCCTGTTCCTGGATGCCAGCGAGACTGCCATCATGGCCAATGCTCAGAGCTTTATCTTCTGGAACAGCGTATTCTACATCCCGCTGGCGGTGCTCATTATCTACCGCTACACCATTCAGGGCCTGGGCTTCTCTGGCCTTGCCATGTTTGCCGGTGTGGCCGAGATGGTGGCCCGCGCCATGGTGGGCTTTTGGTTCGTGCCGCTGTGGGGCTACTTTGCGGCCTGCATCGCAAGCCCGGTGGCATGGTTCTTTGCCTGCTTCTTCCTCATTCCGGCCTACTTTGTGGTGCGCAAACGCCTGCAGAAGGAAAAGGACGTCGAGAAGGAACACGATGCCCGCACCGCAAACGCTTAAAGAATGTTCGCAAGCTCTCCTGCAAAGGGGAGCTTTTTTGCTGTTCGGGCTGTAGAGTAGGCCGCGTGCTGGGAGCTTTCTCCGCGAACAGCGACGGGTTGCGGCACCCAGCAGCCGCGTCGCATTCGCTTGCGTCTCGCTGGCCGCGGCCCCAACGGCAACTCCCTGTTTCCGCCATTGGCGGCGGTCGTTGCAGTTGCAGAACCCACGGTTCCGCCCCTGTGCTTACGCACGGGGCCCCACTTCCCGGACATTCGCTGGAGAAACTCCCAGCCCACAGCCCTTGGCTACAGGGAACTTTATCAGGTGCTACTGTGGGAGTGTTATCTGATACAGTGACGGATTATTAACGCTGATGCGATGAAAAATACAGTGTATCAAGCTGATACAGTGCCCCTTGATTGATACAGTGAGTCAGTGTATCAGGGCAGGCCAGTGTATCAACCTGATACACTGGCAAAAAGAAACATAAGTAAGTTATATATTTCTCACTGTATCATGTGTTTCTCCACGGTAGAGCTGCACTGCAGTCTGCCCGGATGATTTACAAATCCCGCCAAAAGCGTTATACTACTTATAATTGTGTAATTTGGCAGGAGGTGAGCGCATGGCAGAGCAGCAGCTGGAACAGATCGAGGGCACCGTGGAGGACATCATCTACGAGAACACCGACAACGGCTATATGGTGTTCGAGGTGTCCGGCGGCGGTGTGGTCACAGTGGTGTGCGGCATTGTGGGTGAACTGCACGCGGGCGAAAGCGTGGTCTGCCGCGGCCGCTACGAGAACCACGCCACCTATGGCCGCCAGTTCCACGCACAGGAGTGCGAGACCGACATGCCCAAGGATCTGGAAGCGGTGTACGCCTTCCTTGCCAGCCGGTCACTGCCGTACATCGGGGCCAAGACGGCGGATAAGATCATCGACCTGTTCGGTGCCGAGGCGCTTGAGGTGATCGCCAACGACCCGGCCCGGCTCACGCAGGTGCCCGGCATCTCGGCGGACAAAGCCGACCGCATCCAGCAGGAGTTCAAGCGGATGTTTGGGATGCGGGAGCTGATCGCCTATCTGGCGCAGTTCGAGATCAGCCCGCGCCGCGCGATGGAGGTGTTCCGCACCTTCGGCCCAGGGGCCATGCAGGCCATTGCGGCAAATCCCTATCTGCTCTGCGGCGAACCGCTGCAGCTGGATTTCCGCCACGCGGACAGCATTGCCCAGTATTACCACATGGAAGGCGACTGCGCCCAGCGGCTGGAAGCGGCCCTGCTGCGCACCCTGCGCCACAACGCGGGCAACGGCCACACCTGCCTGCCGCGCACCCAGCTGCTGGAAACGGCATCCAATTTTATCCATCAGCCGCCGGAAAAGCTGGCTGCTGCGCTGGACGAGTGCATCCGCACCGAAGAACTGCGGGTGAAGCTGTTTGACGGAACACCGTATATTTATCTGCCTGACCTGCTGGAAGCCGAGGAGGACATTGCTGCCCGGCTTGCCATGCTGACAAAACGGGGCAAGAATACCGCCCACGGGCTGGATAAAAACATTCAAATTCTGGAACTGACGCAGGGCTTTGCCTATGCGCCCCTGCAGAAGGAAGCCATCCGCAAAGCCATGACCGAGAACTGCCTTGTGCTCACCGGCGGCCCCGGCACCGGCAAGACCACCACCGTCAACGCCATTCTGCAGCTGCTGGAAGATCAGGCGGAACGGGTGGCCCTGTGTGCGCCCACCGGCCGCGCGGCTAAACGGCTGAGTGAGCTGACCGGCCGCAAGGCCAGCACCATCCACCGTCTTTTGGAGGTGGACTACACCGGCGGCGTGGTCAGCTTTATCCACAACGACAAGAACCTGCTCAAGTGCGATGTGGTCATTCTGGACGAAATGAGCATGGTGGATGTGAAGCTGTTTCAGGCCCTGATCGCAGCGCTGCGCTACAGCTGCCGCATTATCATGGTAGGTGATGCCGACCAGCTGCCCAGCGTCGGCCCCGGCAATATTCTGGGCGAGATCATCCGCTCCGGGCTGGTGCCCACCGTGTGCCTGAACGAGATCTTCCGGCAGGCAAAGCGCAGCCTAATCGTGGAGAACGCCCACCACATCATCTCAGGTGAACCGCTGCAGAAGGGCGGTAAGACCGACGACTTCTTCTTTTTGGAATCGGATGGCGATGCGGCCCAGCGGTTGGTGTGTGATCTGGTCACCACCCGCCTGCCGCGCAGCTACGGCTTCGATCCGATCCGGGACATTCAGGTGCTGTGCCCCACCAAGCTTGGCCCTACCGGCACACAGGCACTGAATGTGGAACTGCAGAACCTGCTGAACCCGGAACAGACGGGCAAGCCCCAGCTGCAAAGCGCCGCCCGGGTGTTCCGCGTGGGCGATAAGGTGATGCAGGTGCGCAATAATTACGAGATCATCTGGAACCGCATTGGCGGGGAGCAGGGCGTGGGTGCCTACAATGGCGACATCGGCATTGTGGAGAGCATCAACACGCGGGATCGCTCCATGGTGGTGCGCATGGATGACAAGCGGCTGGTCTACCCGGCAGAGAACCTGGGCGAGCTGGAGATCGCCTATGCCATCACGGTACACAAAAGTCAGGGCAGCGAGTTCCCGGCGGTGATCCTGCCGGTGGCGCAGGTGCCGCCGCGGCTGTGCTACCGCAACCTGTTCTACACCGGCGTTACCCGTGCACGGAAGCTGTGCATCGTGGCGGGCCGCAGGGACGTTGTGAACCGCATGATGGGCAACATCCGCCAGAACCTGCGCTACAGCGGCCTTGCCTATCTTTTGCAGGCAGAGCTGCCGCCGGAACAGACGGAAGCGGGGGATGCTTCTGCGGAGCAGACGATTTGAAATGCCCTCCGCTGTGCTCTGGGCATTATTAGCGGAAAAATATTTTTTATTTTGCGTTTGTCGCGGCCTGCGGGCCGCTCCAAACGCTTTTTCACAGGAAAGGACGTTTCGGATAGCTGCATCTGCTGCTGCCGGACTTCTGTCCGTCGCGCAGCGACTCCAAATCGGCGGAACTCAAAAAAGCGGTGAAAAGATCTTCACGCCGAACAGGCGTGAATCTTCAGCTTTTTTGAGCGGAGCCTACTTCTTTGGGGTTGAAAGGGGCGAGCAGCCCTTTTCTCGTGCCTCCCGCGCTTCGAAAGTAGCGGGTGCTTTTCTGGTTCTCTTTTGGCACGCAAAAGAGAACATATCTAAACTTCTATACTTTTCCCCTCAATTATGCTATACTGTAAAATGGTATGATTTCCGGCCTGCATCAACAGGCCGTTGTTTCGATAGAGGAACCAGAGAAAGGAAAAAAGAACTTATGGCACAGAACGATATCGGTATCGATCTTGGTACCACTACCATTATCATTGCGCAGGAGGGCAAGGGCGTTGTGCTCAACCAGCCCAGCGTTGTGGCAATGGATACCCGCAAGAAGACCGTGCTGGAAGCAGGCGATAAGGCCCTTGCTATGGTGGGCCGCACCCCGAACTATATTTCTGCCATCTTCCCGCTGAAGGACGGTGTGATCAGTGACCATACCATGACCCGTGAGCTGATCTGCCGTTTTGTCAAGCAGGTGTACAGCTCCCACATGGTCAAGCCCCGCGTGGCTGTCTGTGTGCCCGCCGCCATTACCGGCATTGAAAGCGATGCCGTGGTGGAGGCTGTGGTGGCCGCTGGTGCCCGTCAGGTGTACCTGATCGACGAACCCATTGCCGCTGCCCTTGGCTCCGGCATCGACATCACCCAGCCGGAGGGCCGCATGATCATTGATATCGGCGGCGGCACCACCGATATTGCAGTGCTTTCTCTGGGCGGCAAGGTCAAGGCCACCAGCGTACGCGTGGCCGGCAACCACTACGACGAGGAGATCCTCAAGTTCGTGCGCAACAAGTACAGCGTTGCCATTGGCCAGCGCACCGCCGAAGAGCTGAAAAAGAACGTGGCCTGCTGCCCCCAGAAGACTGATTTCCACGAGACCATGGAGATCAAGGGCCGCAGCCTGCTCACCGGCCTGCCGGTGCGTGTGAATGTTTCCACTGACGACCTGTACGAACCGGTCATGATGCTCAGCGAGCAGATCGGCACCGCAGCCCATCAGGTGCTGGAAAAGACCCCTCCGGAACTGGCAGGCGATATCTTCCGCAATGGTGTCATGCTGACCGGCGGCGGTGCACAGCTGCACGGCCTTACCGAATACCTGAGCGAAGAGCTGAAGGTGGAGGTGACGGTTTCGCCCGATCCCGTCAACTGTGTGGCACTGGGCACTGCCATGAGCCTTGGCCTGAACGACAAGCTGGAAACCGGCTTTTTGGATGCAACGCCCCGCATTGGCCGCAGATAATCAAAGCTGCACCATTTATCCATGAATCTGAACAAAAGCGCCAAAAAGAAAAAATATCTATTTTTGTTGAAATAAATTGGAAAATAAGGTATAATGTACCCAAATTGATTTTCTGCTGACGATCTTGTATCGGACGCAGTATACAAGAAACAGGAGGAAAACCATGGATTTAGGTTTTGACGTGGTCGTTACCATTACCGGCATCGTACTGGTGTTCTTGATCCTTATCCTGCTGATGGCGATTATCACGCTGGAAGGCAAGATCTTCGATTCGATGAACGCAAAGAAGAAGGCTGCCAAGGAAGCCGCCAAGGCTCCCGTTGCACAGCCCGCTGCACCCGTGCAGCAGGCCGCAGCTGCTCCCGCTCCTCAGGTGGAAGAGGGCATTCCCGGTGATGTGATCGCCGCCATTATGGCAGCAATCCATGCAATGGGCAACGGCAAGTACACCCTCAAGGCTGTGCGCCGCAGCAAGAACGGCTGGGGCAATGCGGGTGTAAACGACACCACCGCACCGTTTTAACAGAGGAGGAAGAGCATGACACAGTTTATTGATACTCTGGTCGGTATTTTCCAAAGCTCCGGCTTTGCGCAGTTTGGTGAGCCGGGCGGCTACCTGTACGCAATTATGATCTGCGTGGGCTGCTTTTTGCTGTACCTGGCCATCGTCAAAGAGTTTGAGCCGCTGATCCTGCTGCCCATGGCATTTGGCATGATCCTGGCAAATCTGCCCGGAAGCGGCGTTATCCACATGCAATATTTCGTCGGTGACGGTCTGGAACACCCCATGTGGGTGGAGATCCTGAACAACGGTGGTCTGGCCGATATGCTCTACATGGGCGTTAAGCTGGGCGTCTACCCGCCGCTGATCTTCCTGGGCATCGGCACCATGACCGACTTCGCACCCCTGATCTCCAACCCCAAGAGCCTGCTGCTGGGCGCTGCCGCTCAGTTCGGCATCTTCGGTACTTACATGGGCGCTCGCCTGCTGACCGCTACCGGTCTGGTGGACTTCACCCAGAAGCAGTCCGCTGCTATCGCCATCATCGGCGGTGCAGACGGTCCTACCGCTATCTTCGTTACCTCCCGTCTGGCTCCTGAGCTGCTTGGCTCCATCGCCGTTGCAGCATACAGCTACATGGCTCTGGTGCCTGTGATCCAGCCGCCCATCATGAAGGCACTGACCACCAAGAAGGAACGTACCGTCGTGATGAAGCAGCTGCGCACCGTCTCCAAGACCGAGAGGGTCATCTTCCCCATCATGGTCACCATCATCGTTTCCCTGATCGTTCCGGATGCCGCCGTTCTGGTGGGTATGCTGATGCTGGGCAACCTGATGAAGGAGTGCGGCGTTGTGGATCGTATCCAGAAGACCGCCGGCAATGAGCTGATGAACATTATCACCATCTTCCTGGCACTGTCTGTCGGCTGCACCACCTCTGCAAACACCTTCCTGAACACCCGCACCCTGTTCATCATCGTGCTGGGCCTGATTGCATTCTCCTTCGGCACTGCTGCCGGTGTGCTGTGCGGCAAGGTGATGTACAAGCTGACCGGTGGTCAGGTGAACCCGCTGATCGGTTCCGCAGGCGTTTCCGCTGTGCCTATGGCCGCTCGCGTTTCCCAGAAGGTTGGCCAGAGTGAGAATCCCTCCAACTTCCTGCTGATGCACGCAATGGGCCCCAACGTGGCCGGTGTTATCGGCTCTGCCGTTGCTGCTGGTATCCTGATCAACATTTTCAGCTAAGCGCTTTCTGAAAAGCATTTTTTCCGCCCGTCGGTTCGCAAGAGCTGCCGGGCGGTTTTTGTTTTACGATTTGAAATGCCCGCCGCGTTTGCTTTGGGCATAAAATAAGGAAATTATATTATTTATTTCGTGTTTGTCGCAGCCTGCGGGCTGCTCCAAACACATTTTCACAAAAAGGCCGTAACGAAAAACGGCTGCTGTTTTATCAGATGCAATTTTTCTCTACGACCTCTTTCGTGAAAAAGTAACTCCGAAAAGCCCGCAGGCTTTTCGGAGTTATAAATTATAAAAATATTTTTTCCGCTGAAAATAGCCAGAGCGAACGCGGCGGCTATTCTCAATCGTTTTGAAATGTGGTATACTGTACTTTGATAGTATAAACATAAAAGGAACAGGGGAAACCATGGCAACAGATCTCACACAGGAATTCTGCGCTCTGCGCGATACCTATATTGAAAAACAGTTTGGCCGCCTGAACGATATGCAGCGGCAGGCAGTGTTCACCACCGATGGCCCGCTGCTCATCCTTGCTGGTGCAGGCAGCGGCAAGACCACCGTGCTGGTAAACCGCATTGCAAACCTCATCCGGTTCGGCTCGGCCCACGGCTCCAAACAGACACCGCGCCCGGCCACCGAGGACGATATCAAGGCTCTGCGCAACGCCATCATGACCGGCACTGCCGCGCCCGGCTGGCTGGACGGGATGCTGCGCCAGAACGCTGTGCGCAGCTGGAATGTGATGGCCATCACCTTTACCAACAAGGCAGCAGGGGAGCTAAAGGAACGTCTGCGCCGGATGCTGGGCGGCGAGGAGGGCGACGAAGTGTTCGCTTCCACCTTCCACTCGGCCTGTGTACGCATCCTGCGCCGCTGGGCGGAGGAGATTGGCTACCCGCGCAGTTTTACCATCTACGATACCGATGATTCCCAGCGCGTGATGAAGGCTGTCTACAAAGACCTGAATGTGGACGATAAGTTCCTGCCCATCAAGGCTGCGATCAACCAGATGAGCCGATGGAAGGATCAGCTTGTCAGCCCGGAACAGGCCCTTGCCAGCCCCGCAAAAGATACCAAAGGCGCGCTGACGGCCCGCATCTACGCGGCCTACGAAAAGCGCCTGAAGGAAGCCGGAGCATTCGACTTTGACGACCTGATCTACCAGACTGTGCAGCTGCTGGCCGAGCACAAGGATGTGCGGGATTTCTACCAGAACAAATACCGCTATCTGCTGGTGGACGAGTATCAGGACACCAGTGTGGCGCAGTTCCGTCTGGTGAGCCTCCTCACCAGCCCGGAAAAGAACATCTGCGTGGTGGGCGATGATGACCAGAGCATCTACCGCTTCCGCGGCGCTACCATTGAGAACATCCTTAATTTCGAGCGCATTTACCCGGGCACCAAGACCATCCGTCTGGAACAAAACTACCGCTCTACGTCCAATATCCTGAACGCTGCGAACTGTGTCATTCAGCACAACACCGAGCGCAAGGGCAAGACCCTGTGGACCAGCAATGGCGAGGGCGATAAGGTGCAGGTGTACACCGCCGAGAACGAGCAGGACGAGGCCAGCCACATCGCGGATGTGATCGGCCAGCACCTGAAAGAGGGCGGACATCTGGCCGACCACGCCATCCTCTACCGCATGAACGCCCAATCGGCCCCCATCGAAAGCTACTTTACCCGTGCAGGCATCCCCCACAAGATCGTGGGCGGCCAGCGCTTCAACGACCGCAAAGAGGTCAAGGATATCCATTCCTACATGTCCATCGTGGCGAACCCCCGCGATGATGTGCGCCTGCGCCGCATCATCAACGAGCCTGCCCGCAAGATCGGTGCCACCACCGTGGAGGTCATTGCCGATCTGGCCGCGCAGGAGGGCGTGAGCATGCTGGACATCATCGGCCATGCCGACCAATATGCAAAGCTCAGCCGCGCCGTAATGCCGCTGCTCAAGTTCTGGCAGATCTATCAGCGACTGCAGGATTCTTTGGAGACCCGCACGCTGGACGAGTTTGCAGCCGATGTGATCGAGCTGACCGGCTATAAGGCCATGCTGGAAGCCGATGCAGCCAAGGGCCACGAGGATGCGGCTGACCGCCTGCAGAACCTTGGTCAGCTGGTCAACAACGTCAAGAACTACTGCGACCAGCACGGTGAGGAAGCCACGCTGGAAGGCTATCTGGAAGATATCGCCCTCATCAGCGATATCGACAGCTATAACGAGAGCGCCGATCAGGTGGTGCTCATGACCATCCACTCCGCCAAGGGTCTGGAATTTCCGTATGTATTCCTGATTGGCATGGAGGAGGGCGTGTTCCCCAGCGAGATGAGCAAGTATTCCGAAGCTGATCTGGAAGAGGAGCGCCGCCTTGCCTACGTGGGCATCACCCGCGCCAAGAAGGAGCTGTACATCTCCAACAGCGTTTCCCGGATGCTGTATGGCCGCACCCAGCGCAACGAGCCGAGCCGTTTTTTGCGAGAGATCGAGCCGGAGTATATCGAGGAGACCCGCAGCCCGGTGCTGGAACAGCGCTCCCGCTTTGGCGGCTGGGGCGACAGCTATCGTGATACGGTGCCCGGTGGTGCGTCCGGTTACTCCGGGCCGTCCGGATGGGGCCGCAGCGCCAGTGGGTATGGTACGGGCGGCTACGGAAGCGGCTATAGCAATCGCAGCGGCTACCTGAACCGCGAATACAACGTGGGCGAGGGCCGCGGCTTTGGCTCGACCTATGCAAACCGGGGCCAGAGCCAGAGCGGATATGGTTCCGGCTATGGCCGCAGCGGCGCAGTTACGGGATATGGTTCTGGTTACAGTTCTGCATATTCTGACGGAACAGCGCAGAAAAAATCTGCAAAGCAAATCTCCTTTACAGGCACACTGGCAGCAAAACCCGCTGCAAAAGGCGCAAAACACTATGAGCCGGGCGATCTTGTGGAGCACAAGGTGTTCGGACGCGGTCAGGTAGTGGCTGTGAAGCCTGCCGCCGGAGATCAGATCGTGGAGATCAACTTTGAAAAGGTGGGCATCAAAAAGACCATGGCCAATTTTGCGCCCCTGACCAAAATCACTGCGGAGGAATAACACACTTATGATGACTGTTCGTTTGATCGCACATACCCCGGAACCGGAAAAGGTGGTGGCTGCAGCGGCAAAGCTCTGCTATTCCGATGCGCACATCACCGACCTGCTGGACGGCCTGACCGAGGAAAAGACCGCGAAGTTCCTGACCATGCTCAGCGATCTGGGCCATGCCAGCCCCATTGAACATGCCAGCTTCACCTTTGGCATTGAGGGGGTCAGCCGCACTTTGCTGGCGCAGATCACCCGCCACCGCATTGCATCCTTCAGTGTGCAGAGCCAGCGCTATGTGCGGCTGGACGATTTCCGCTATGTGGTACCGCCCGAGATCGAAGCCATCCCGGAAGCAAAGGAAGCTTTCCTTGCCAGCATGGAAGAGGACGCAAAGCGCTACCTCGACCTTGCCCACAAGCTGGAAGAAGGCCACACCGCCCGCCTGATGGCTGAAGGAATGCCGGAAAAGCAGGCCCGCGCCAAGGCCAGCAAGCAGGCCAACGAGGATGCCCGCTTTGTACTGCCCAACGCCTGCGAGACCAAGATGGTGGTCACCATGAATGCCCGCAGCCTGCAGAACTTTTTCCACCTGCGCTGCTGCAGCCGCGCCCAGTGGGAGATCCGGGAGCTGGCCGAAAAGATGTTCGAGCTGGTGTACCCGGTGGCACCGCATATCTTTGCAAAGTCCGGCCCGGCCTGTGTATCCGGCCCCTGCCCGGAAGGCAGGATGTGCTGCGGCAAAACCGCCGAGGTGCGTGCAAAATATGCCGCAATCAAAGAAGGTGCCGAAGCATGAGCAAGGGAAAACTGATCGTACTGGAAGGGCTGGACGGCAGCGGCAAGGCCACGCAGGCAAAGCTGCTGGCAGCACATTTAAAGGAACAGGGCTTTTCTGTGCGGGAGATCACCTTCCCGAATTATGAGAGCGACTCCAGCGCCCTTGTAAAAATGTATCTGGCAGGGCAGTTCGGCCAGCACCCGGACGATGTAAACGCCTATGCAGCCTCCAGCTTTTATGCGGTGGACCGCTATGCCAGCTACAAAAAGGACTGGGGCAGTTTTTACGAGAATGGCGGCATCGTCATTGCCGACCGGTACACCACCTCCAATGCGGTGCACCAGTGCTCCAAGCTGCCGCCAGAGCAGTGGGAGAGTTTTCTCGGCTGGTTGTTTGACTACGAATTCCATCTGCTGGGCCTGCCTGCGCCGGATGAGGTGATCTACTTACAGGTAGACCCCGCCGTGAGCCAGAAGCTTATGACCCAGCGTTACCACGGCGACGAGAGCAGGAAGGATGTGCACGAGAAGGATACCGAGTATCTTGCCCGCAGCCGCTGCGCCGCCGAGTATTGTGCCGCGCACCTTGGCTGGGCCGTCGTGCATTGCACCAGCGGGGACAACATGCGCAGCATCGAAGACATTCAGGCCGAAGTGCAGGAGATCGTGTTGAAGCAGCTGACATAATTTTCGATAAGAGGGGGCATCCTGACAGATGTATCGTTTGATGCAGCCGGAAGACAAACCGGCAGTGCTGGCCTTGTGGCAGAGCCAGCGCAATGAATCAGAAGAATTTGCCAAAAAGGCCATTGAGCAGTTTGCAGGCGAGCAGAACGTCTATGTGGCCGAGGAAAATGACGAGATCGCTGCGGTGGTGCTGGCTGTGCCGGTCACGCTGCAGGGCCGCAGCGGCACCTACCTGTACGGTCTGTGCGGCGAGGGCAGCCTGATCCTGGCGGGCCTTGTGGACTATCTGTGTGCCCAGCAGAAGCTGCGCGGCGCAGGGTTTACGGTGGCAGTGCCCACCAGCCCGAAGCAGGCCGCACTGCTGCAGGATAAGGGCTTTGCATGGGCCTTCGCCCTGCGCTGCCTGCCGCGCGAGGTGGAGCGCAACCTGTGGAGTCAGGCGGAGTTTGACTCCGTCACCGCCAAAAAGCTGTGTGAGCTGCGGGAGCGCTTCTGGCCCGATACTGTGCAGCTGATCCCGGAGCGCATGGCCGTGGTGCTGGGAGATCTGTACTCCTCCGGTGCCACCATCGTTTCCAGCGCCCACGGCTATGGTATTTACTTCCGCAAGGAGGATACGCTTTACTTTGTGGAGCTGCAGGCCGATAATGACCGCGCCGCTGAAGTACTGATGGAAGCCGCCCGCGAAAAGGAAGTCATCGTGGAAAAGGCGGTCATTACCGTAGGCGCATCCCAGCCGCTGTTCCTCGGCGAGGGCACCCGGCAGGACTACGGCATGATCCGCTTTGATGCCGAACCCTTTGATGTAGCCGAAAGCTACATGCGCCTGATGCTGGAAAACTAAGATAAAAGGAAGGTGCTTATGGCACACGAAAAAAACACCCGCAAAAAAGGCGGTGTAGGGAAAATCCTGCTGGTGCTGGTGGTACTGCTGGCACTGGCCGTTGGCGGGGCACTGCTGTTTGCGCACAACGAGATCAGCGGCAATGGCAGACCCGGCACGGAGGTAACGGTGAGCATCCCGCAGGGCAGCGGCGTTTCCGTCATTGCGCAAAAGCTCAAGGATGCGGGTGTGATCCGCTCGGCCTATCTGTTCCGCTGGTATGTGGGGCAAAAGGGTGCGGCATCAAAGCTGCAGTATGGCGATTTTACCCTGCAGAAGAGCGCCTGTTCTTACGATGCCATCATTGCGGTCCTGTCCACCTACGCCAAGGCCGAAACGGTGCGCGTGACCATCCCAGAGGGAACCACGGCCATTGCCATTGCCCAGAAGATGGAAGCCGCCGGGTTGTGCAGCGCCGAGGATTTCCTGAAGGAAGCCAACGAGGGCGATTTCAGCGAATACACCTTCTGGCAGCACGTGCCGGACGATGCCGACGCGCCGGACCGCTTTATGAAGTGCGAGGGCTATCTCTTCCCGGAGACCTACGAATTTTTAAAGGATGACACCGTGCACAACTATGTAGCCACCTTCTATGCCCAGTTCGATGCACAGATCACCGATGCGATGTATGCAGAACTTAAAAAGCAGGATATGACCCTGCCCCAGCTGATCACACTGGCATCCTTTGTGCAGGAGGAAGCAGGCAACAGTCAGGACTCAAACGTGGCACAGGTGTTCCGCAACCGTCTGGCTGCGGATTCACCCTACCCGCGCCTGCAGAGCAACACCTCCAGCTATATCCAGAGCGACAGTGACAACAATTACCTCTGGAACTGGGTGGCACCCTACTATGGC
Source organism: Faecalibacterium sp. OF03-6AC (assembly GCF_003478175.1). Classification (NCBI taxonomy): domain Bacteria; kingdom Bacillati; phylum Bacillota; class Clostridia; order Eubacteriales; family Oscillospiraceae; genus Faecalibacterium; species Faecalibacterium sp. OF03-6AC. The sequence goes on from NZ_QUEN01000009.1 coordinate 44,947, forward strand.
GGCTGGGATAATATCCCGGGAAATATCGTGGCTGCGTATGATACCTACAGCTGCAAGGGTCTGCCTGCTGGGCCGATCTCGAACCCCGGCATTGCGGCCATCAAGGCAGCGCTGGCCCCCCAGCCCAATGAGGAAGCCAAGGATGCCTATTTTTTTGTGACCGACCTCAAGGGCAGCTATTATTATGCCCGCACCCTGAGCGAACACAACGCAAACTGCCAGAAGGCAGCACAAGTGAACAAAACTGTGAATACGGAAAAATGAGAGGAATTTGAACTATGCTGCAAATCCCGGAACTGCTGGCCCCGGCAGGCGATCTGGAACGCCTGCGCTATGCCATCAACTACGGTGCCGATGCCGTTTACTGCGGCCTGCCTGAATTTGGAATGCGGTCTGCTCCGGCCAACTTTACGCCGGAACAGCTGGCCGAGGGTGTCATCTACGCTCACGCCCGCGGCCGCAAGGTCTACCTGACCATGAACACCCTGCCCACCAACGAGGAAGCCGACCGCCTGCCCGAGGCCATCAAGGAAGCAGCCAAGGCCGGTGTGGATGCCTTTATCGTGGCAGACCTTGGTGTGCTGGATGCCTGCAAGACCTTTGCACCGGACATCGATGTGCACATGTCCACCCAGACAGGCATCACCAACTGGGCTGCGGCCCGTGCCGCCTACAATATGGGCGCAAAGCGCGTGGTGCTGGCCCGTGAGATGACCCTGCAGGATATTGCGATCCTGCGCGATAAAACACCACCGGAGCTGGAGATCGAAGCCTTTGTGCACGGTGCTATGTGCATGAGCGTTTCGGGCCGATGCCTGCTTTCCAACTACATGGCGGGCCGCGACGCGAACCGCGGCCAGTGTGCCCAGCCCTGCCGCTGGAAATACTATCTCAGCGAGGAGACCCGTCCGGGACAACTGTACGAGATCGGCGAGAACGAGAACGGCAGCTACATCCTCAACGCCAATGATATGTGCACCGCGCCGTTCCTTGACCTGATCTGCAAGGCAGGTGTGGACAGCCTGAAAATCGAGGGCCGTGCCAAGACCTTCTACTATGTGGCAAGCGTTACCGCCGCCTACCGCAGGGCGCTGGACGCTTATCTGGCCGACCCGCTCAACGACAACTTTGAGCTGCCTGCTGAAGTGTACGAGGAGCTTACCCGTACCAGCCACCGCCATTACTCGCCGGGCTTCTACTTTGGCCGCGAGCAGGCCAGACAGGCCACCGACAGCGCTACTTACATCCGCGAGTGGGAGTTTGTGGGCACGGTAGACGGCTGGGAGAACGGCGTTGCCTCCTGCCAGCAGCGCGGCAAGTGGAGCCTGGGCGACACTCTGGAAGCCCTCTGCCCGGATGGCCGCAGCATTCCGCTGAATCCTGAGTGGATCGAGAACGAAGCCGGTAAGCGGGTGGAGAGCACCCCGCATGCCATGGAAAAATACACCATTCCCACGCCGGAGCTGCCGCCCATGAGCCTGCTGCGGCGCAAAACGGTATAAGGAGACCACAATGGAAGCAACACGCCTGTGTCCATACTGCCTGCAGCCGCTGCCCGGAGCAGCACAAAGCTGCCCGCACTGCGGCAAAAGCTTTGCCGGGCGCAACCCCGGCGGCACCCTGCCGGTGGGCACCGTGCTGGCCGGGCGCTACACCGTAGGGGAAATGCTGAGCATCGACGGCGAGGGCATCCTCTACCGCGGCGCAGAGAATCTGGGCCGTTTCCGGGTGACCATCAAGGAATATCTGCCCATTACCCTCACGGCGGAGCGCACGGCAGAAAGCACCCTGCGGCCCAAGACCGGCAGTGAGGTGCTGTTCAAGACCACCCGCATGGATTTTGCGGACCTGTACCGCTCCATCCAGCGCATCACTCCGGCCAATGGTCTGGAAGCCGTGCTGGATGTGGTGGAAGCCAATAACAGCGTTTACGCCATTCTGGAAAATCTGGGCGGTACCCCGCTGGATCAGTGGCTGGAAAACCACCCCGGCACCATCCGCCCGGACGATGCCTGCACCATGCTGCAGCCGGTGTTTGAAGGCGTAGCCGCCATGCACAAGATCGGTCTGGTGCACCGCGGTATCTGCCCGGAGAACATCCGCGTGATGGAAAACGACCGCTGCCGTCTGGCAGGCTATGCCACGGTGGGCCTGCGCACGGCGGGCAGCGGCCTGCGCGAACAGCTGTACGAAGGCTATTCCGCCCCGGAGCAGTATTCCACCGCAGAGTTCGAGGGCCGCTATACCGATGAATACAGCCTTGCGGCCGTGTTCTACCGCATGGTGTGCGGGCAGGCCCCGGTGCCTGCAGCGCAGCGCATGGTGGCAGACTCCAACCCACGCGCAAAATCGGTGAACGGCAGCCTGCCGCTGTACGTCTCGCAGGTGCTGCAGCTGGGCCTGCGCCTGCGGCCCATGGAGCGCATCCAGACCGTGCCGCAGCTGTATCAGGCCCTTTCTTCCAAGGAATACACCGCCGAGCTGACCCGCACCATGAAGCCGGAGACTCCGGTGCGCACAGCCCAGCCGGAGCCGGAACGCAAGGAGCATCTGCTCAGCTTAAAAGCGCTGCTGGCGGGCATCGTGATCCTGCTGTCCATCCTCATTCTGCTCACGCTGTGGAGCGTGCTGAGCCAGCACATCCACCAGCCTGCCGCGTCGGCTGCGGAGTCGGAACCGGCCAGCAGCGAGGTGATGGTGCCGCAGAACCTTGTGCCGAACTTTATTGGCATGGACTACACGCAGGTGCAGAACAACCGGGAATATACCAGCATGTATCTGTTCTACGTCACCGAGGAATACAGCGATACCGCCCCGGCGGGCCAGATCATCCAGCAGGAGCCGAGCGCGGACACTGTGCTCAAGGCAGGGGAGACCATACGGCTGGTGGTGAGCAAAGGCCCGCAGATGGCCGAGATGCCCAATATCATCGGCTTTACGCAGGATGGCGCGGTAAAGGAACTGGAAGCCCGGGGCCTTGTGGCCAGCTGCTTTATGGTGGTGAACGATGGCTCCTATGCATCCGGCTGCGTGGTGCGTACCAGCGAGGAGCCGGGCACCAAGGTGGAAGTGGGCACGGTGATCACCGTGTATATTGCGGCAGACCCCAGTGTGCAGATCACGGTAACACCGGAGGAACCCGCCGCTACCGAACCCACCACGACAGAGCCGGCCCCTCCGGAAACAACAGATCCTACCCCCACGGAACCGGAACACAATACAGACTAAAAAACAAAAGCAGAAGCGGGAGCCTTGCAAAGGCCCCCGCTTCTGCTTGTTTAGGATAGGAAAGAGAATGGCTTAGTTAAAGGTTGGTGTAGCCCATCAGGTAGCGGTCTACCTCGGCGGCGCAGTCGCGGCCTTCGCGCAGGCCCCACACCACAAGGCTCTGACCGCGGCGCATATCGCCGCAAACGAACACCTTTTCCACGTTGGTCTTGAAGCTGTGGTCTGCCACGTTGCCGCGGGCGGTCAGCTCCACACCAAATGCATCGGCCACGTAGCTTTCGCAGCCGGTAAAGCCTGCGGCGATGAACGCCAGCTGGCAGTTGTAGGTAAATTCTTCACCGGTGGGCACCATGCTGGTACGGCCGGTCTCGGGGTTCCGTTCCGGCTTCAGGTAGGAGATGATAGCACCGGTCAGATTGCCTGCATCATCCTTCAAAAATTCCTTCACGGTGGTCTGGTACACGCGCGGGTCCTTTCCAAACTTTGCAAGGCACTCGGTCTGGCCGTAGTCCACCTTCAGCACACGGGGCCACTCCGGCCACGGGTTGGAGGCTGCACGCTCCTTGGGCGGCTGCGGCATCATTTCCAGTGCCACCAGATCGGTGCAGCCCTGCCGCAGGGCCGTGCCCTGACAGTCGTTGCCGGTATCACCGCCGCCGATCACCAGAACATTCTTGCCCTTGGTATCGATGGCCTTGCCGTCCGCGAACTGGCTGTCCAGCAGACTTCTGGTCACGCTGGTCAGGTAGTCCACGGCAAAGTGCACGCCGTTTGCATCGCGGCCGGGCACATTCAGGTCGCGGGCCTTCTTGGCACCGCAGCACAGCACCACGGCATCGTAGCCGTTCAGCAGCTCTTCGGCGGCAACCGCCCCGCCCACATCCATGTTGGTGCGGAACTCCACGCCCTCGGCCTGCATGATCTTGATGCGGCGCTCGATGACGGATTTGTCCAGCTTCATGTTGGGAATGCCGTACATCAGCAGGCCGCCCACGCGGTCGGCACGCTCGAACACAGTCACGGCGTGGCCGCGCTTGTTCAGGTATTCAGCCACCGAAAGGCCGGAGGGGCCGCTGCCCACCACAGCTACGCTCTTGCCGGTGCGGGAGGGCGGCGGTGCGGCGTGCAGCCAGCCCTTGGCGTAAGCCGTTTCGATAATGGCGTGCTCGTTCTCGCGCACGGTCACGCTGCTGCCGGTCACATCGCCGCAGGTGCAGGCCGCTTCACACAGGGCAGGGCACACCCGGCTGGTGAACTCCGGAAAACGGTTGGTGGCCATCAGCCGATGCATGGCCAGCTCCCACTTGCCATGATAAACAAGGTCGTTCCACTCCGGGATGAGGTTATTCAGCGGGCAGCCGGAGGCCATGCCGCCGATCATCATGCCGGCCTGACAGAAGGGAACACCGCAGTCCATGCAGCGTGCTGCCTGCGTCTGCTGCTCCTCGCGGGAGAGCCAGACATGAAATTCGTTAAAGTTTTCAATGCGTTCCAGCGGCGGAACATCCGTGCTGGTTTTGCGCGTATAGTCGATAAATCCAGTTGTCTTACCCATGACGCTGCCCTCCTTACTTCTTCTTCTGCACCGTGTAGAATGCTTCGATCTGCGCCTGCTCGCCGTCCAGACCGCGCTCCTCAACGGATGCGATCACACGCAGCATACGGTCATAATCGTAGGGCAGAACTTTCTTGAACTTGGGCAGGAATTCGCTGAAGTTGTCAAGGATCTCTTTGCCGCGGGGAGAGCCGGTGGCCTCCACATGTTCGCGGATCAGCTCTTTCAGGGTGGCAACATCGTACTTGTGCTCCACAGGCTCCAGACTGACGGTCTCCTTGTTCACGCGCTGGTAGAAGTCCCAGTTCTCGTCCAGCACGTAGGCGATACCGCCGGTCATACCGGCTGCAAAGTTCTTGCCGGTCTGGCCCAGAACCACCACCGTGCCGCCGGTCATGTACTCGCAGCCGTGGTCGCCAACGCCCTCCACAACGGCGGTGGCACCGCTGTTGCGCACGGCGAAGCGCTCACCGGCCACGCCGGAAATGAACGCCTTGCCGCTGGTAGCACCGTACAGGGCCACGTTGCCGGTGATAATGTTCTCCTCGGGCTTGAACGTGATGCCCTTGGGCGGGCGCACGACGATCTTGCCGCCGGAAAGGCCTTTGCCCATGTAGTCGTTGCAGTCGCCCACAAGGTCCAGCGTCAGGCCGCCCGGGATGAAGGCACCAAAGCTCTGGCCGCCTGCACCCACACAGTGGGCGGTGTAAACATCATCCGGCAGGCTGTTGCCGTATTTGCGGGTGATCTCGCTGCCAAAGATGGCACCAAAGGCGCGGTCGGTGTTGGAGACATCCAGCGTCACGCTCTGGGCATTCTTGCTGCTGAGCTTGAACTTCTTCATCAGCACCTTCATATCGAGGGTATTTTCCAGATGGAAGTCGTAGGTGTCCTCCTTCACGAAGTGAACATTGCTGTTCTCGATGGCAGGGTTGTGCAGGATGCAGTCGAGATCCATCTTGGAAGCGCGGCTGCCGGGTGCGGCAGGCTTGACCTTGAGCAGGTCGGTGCGGCCCACCAGTTCATCGATGGTGCGCACGCCCAGCTTTGCCATGTACTCGCGCAGCTCCTCGGCCACAAAGGTGAGGTAGTTGATGATGTATTCCGGCTTGCCCTTGAAGTTCTTGCGCAGCTCCGGGTTCTGGGTGCAGATGCCCATGGGGCAGGTATCCAGATTGCACACACGCATCATCACGCAGCCCTCGGCCATCAGCAGGGTAGTTCCGAAGCCGAACTCCTCTGCGCCCAGCATACAGCTGATGGCAACATCGCGGCCGGAGAGCAGCTTGGAGTCGCTCTCGATGCGCACGCGGGTGCGCAGGCCGTTCAGGATCAGGGTCTGATGGGTCTCGGCGATGCCCAGCTCCCACGGCAGGCCAGCGTGCTTGATGGAAGTACGCGGTGCTGCACCGGTGCCGCCGTCGTAGCCGGACACCAGAATGACCTGTGCGCCGCCCTTGGCAACACCGGCCGCAATGGTGCCAACGCCGGCCTCACTGACCAGCTTGACATTGATGTTGGCGCTGCGGTTGGCGTTCTTCAGGTCGTAGATCAGCTCTGCAAGGTCCTCGATGGAGTAGATATCGTGGTGCGGCGGGGGAGAGATCAGGCCCACACCGGTGGTGCTGTGGCGGGTCTTTGCGATCCACGGATATACCTTGGCACCGGGCAGGTTGCCGCCCTCACCGGGCTTTGCGCCCTGTGCCAGCTTGATCTGGATCTCTTCCGCAGAAACGAGGTATTTGCTCGTTACACCAAAGCGTGCGGAAGCCACCTGCTTGATCTTGGAATTGCTCTCGCTGTGGTAGCGCTCTTCGGGTTCGCCGCCCTCGCCGGTGTTGCTGCGGCCGCCCAGACGGTTCAGGGCGATGGCAATGGTCTCATGGGCTTCGCTGCTCAGGGCACCGTAGCTCATGGCTGCGCCCTTGAACCGCTTGACGATGGAGCTTACCGGCTCCACCTCTTCCAGCGGGATGCCGCCGTCAGGAGCATAGTTGAAGTCCAGCAGGCTGCGCAGATGCACGCCGTCAGCACCCATATTGTCCACGGTGCTGGTGAACTGCTTGAAAGCCGAGTAGTCGTTCGTCCAGCAGGCTTTCTGGAACAGGTGGATGGTCTGGGGGTTGAACAGGTGTTCTTCCTTGCCGCTGCGGAACTTGTGTGCGCCGCTGTCGGCCAGCTCCATGTTGATGTCCAGACCCAGCGGGTCGAAGGCTGCGTTGTGCTGGGCTTCCACATCGGCCTGAATGTCCGAAAGGGTAATGCCGCCCACACGGCTCACCGTGCCGGTGAAGTATTTGTCGATGACATCCTTGGAGATGCCCACAGCCTCAAAGATCTGGCTGCTCTGGTAGCTCTGGATGGTGGAAATGCCCATCTTGGAGGCGATCTTCACAATGCCGCTGAGGATGGCGTTGTCGTAGTCCTCCACGGCTGCATAGTAATCTTTGTCCAGCAGGCCTTCGTCGATGAGCTGGCCGATGGTCTCATGTGCCAGATAGGGGTTGATGGCGCAGGCACCGTAGCCCAGCAGGGTGGCAAAGTGGTGCACCTCGCGCGGCTCTGCACTTTCCAGGATTAGGGCCAGTGCGGTGCTCTTCTTGGTGCGGATCAGGTACTGCGAAACCGCGGAAACAGCCAGCAGGCTGGGAATGGTCACGTGGTATTCATCCACATCGCGGTCAGAAAGGATGATGATGTTTGCACCATCCTTGTAGGCGCGGTCGACCTCCAGAAATACACGGTCGATGGCCTTTTCCAGACTGGTATTCTTATAGTAGTTGATGGACACCGTGGCTACCTTGAAGCCGGGCACGTTCATATATTTGATCTTGAGCAGGTCGGTGCTGGTCAGGATGGGGTTGTGCACCTTGAGCACCTTGCAGTTCTCGGGCTTGTCCTCCAGAAGGTTGCCGTGTGCGCCAATATACACGCTGGTGGAAGTGACCACCTTTTCGCGGATGGCATCGATGGGCGGGTTGGTGACCTGCGCAAAACGCTGCTTGAAGTAATTGAACAGCGGCGGATGCTGGTTGCTCAGCACAGCAAGCGGGGTGTCGGTGCCCATAGCGCCGGAAGGCTCTGCGCCTGCCCGTGCCATGGAGAGGATCATGGTGTTCACATCCTCATACTTGTAGCCGAACACCTTTTGCAGGCGGGTGAGCTGATCGCCGGTGTAGCTTTCCACCTTCACGTTGGGAATTTTCAGTCTGGCCAGCTCCACAAGGTTGCGGTCGATCCACTCGCCGTAAGGCTCACGGCTGGCGTAGAACTCCTTGAGCTTTTCGTCGTCCACCACTTCGCCCTTCACGGTGTCCACCAGCAGCATTTTGCCGGGGCGCAGACGATCCTTGACCAGAATATTATCCGGCTCGCATTCCAGCACACCTACCTCGGAGGACAGGATCATGCGGCCGTCCTTGGTGATGTAATAGCGGCTGGGGCGCAGACCGTTGCGGTCCAGCACAGCGCCCATCACGTCGCCGTCCGAGAAGAGGATGGCAGCGGGGCCATCCCAAGGCTCCAGCATGGTGGCATAATACTGGTAGAAATCGCGCTTTTTCTGGCTGATGTTTTTGTTGTTCTCCCACGGCTCGGGAATGGTGATCATCACGGCCAGAGGCAGATCCATGCCGTTCATCACCATGAATTCCAGCGCGTTATCCAGCATGGCGGAGTCGGAGCCGGAAGTGTTGATGATGGGCAGGATCTTGTTCATGTCGTCCTGCATGATGGAGCTGGAGATGCTCTCTTCACGGGCCAGCATGGCATCCGTGTTGCCCTTGATGGTGTTGATCTCGCCGTTATGCAGGATGAAGCGGTTGGGGTGTGCGCGCATCCAGCTGGGGTTGGTGTTGGTGGAGAAGCGGCTGTGCACCATGCCGATAGCGGATTCATAATCCTCGTCCTGCAGGTCGGTATAGAACAGGCGCAGGTCGTGCACAAGGAACATGCCCTTGTACACGATGGTGCGGCTGGACAGGCTGGGCACATAAGTGCCGTTGCTGGCCTGCTCGAACACGCGGCGCACAATGTACAGCTTGCGGTCAAAATCGATGCCCTTGCTCACCTTGGCGGGCTTTTTGATGAAGCACTGCCAGATAGCAGGCATACAGTCGCGGGCTTTCTGGCCCACGGCATCCGGGTTCACGGGAACCTTGCGCCATGCCAGAAATTCGAGGCCTTCCTTGCGGGTGACCACCTCGAACAGCTTCATGGCCTGCGCACGCAGGTGTTCGCTCTGAGGGAAGAAGAACATGCCCACACCGTACTCGCGCTCGTTGCCAAGGCTGATGTTCAGTTCTTCGGCCACCTTGGAGAAGAACTTGTGGCTGATCTGCAGCAAAATGCCCACACCGTCGCCGGTCTTGCCCTCGGCATCCTTGCCGGCACGGTGCTCCAGCCGTTCCACAATGGCCAGTGCATCGTCCACGGTCTGGTGGCTTTTGCGGCCCTTGATATCCACCACAGCGCCAATGCCGCAGGCATCGTGCTCAAACTGTGGATCGTACAGACCAAGGGTGTTTTTCTGCTCTGTAAAGTTTTCCATAGACTTTCCCATCCTTATCTAAAATCCTCACCGGTGCGGCACCCTCCGCATTTTGACAAAAAAGAAAAAGCGCCCCGCAAGGGCATACTTTACCCTTGCGGAACGCCTTTGTTCCGGTACTTATTATTATAGCGAGCCGTGAAGAATCTTCAAGTGACAGCTGCACCAAATATGACAACTGCTTTACACCACTTCTTGTGCGAAACGCCGCGCACGGCGGTCAGTTGTAGCTATAGTGAGAACAGTGCAGGCTCAATGTCTGCCCAGAATGGCCTGCAGGTCGGCTTCCGGGGTGGCAATGGGCTTGAGACCGTACCGTTCCTGCAGGGTGCGCACCACCCCCGGCGAGAGGAACGGGGGCAGGGTAGGCCCCAGCCGGATGTTCCGGATGCCCAGCGCCAGCAGCGCGATGAGGATGCACACGGCCTTCTGCTCAAACCAGCACAGCACCAGCGAGAGGGGCAGGTCGTTGACGCCGCAGCCAAAGGCGTCGGCCAGCGCCAATGCGATGCGGATGGCGCTGTAGGCGTCGTTGCACTGGCCCACGTCCAGGATGCGGGGCAGGCCGGTGCCCGGCACGGTGCCAAGGGGCAGGTCGTTCAGGCGGAACTTGCCGCAGGCCAGGGTCAGCAGGATGGTGTCGGGCGGGGTAAGGCGGGCAAACTCGGTGTAGTAGCGGCGGCTGGGCCGGGTGCCGTCGCAGCCGCCCACCAGAAAGAAGTGCCGCAGCTTACCGTCCCGCACCGCCTGCACGATCTCGTCCGCGTGCTGCAGCACGGCGGTGCGGGCAAAACCGGTGGTCACCGTGGAGCCGCCGTTCAGGCCGGGCAGCAGGGTGTCCTGCGCGTAGCCGCCCAGCTCCAGAGCCTTTTCGATCACCGGGGAAAAGTCGCGCCCTTCGTCGATGTGGGGCACGCCGGGGTAAGCCACCACCGAGGTGGTGAACACCCGGTCGGCGTAGCTGGCGCGCAGGGGCATGATGCAGTTGGTAGTGAACAGGATGGGCGCGGGGATGTCCTCGAACTCCCGCTGCTGGTTCTGCCATGCAGTGCCAAAGTTGCCCTTGAGGTGGGGGTAGCGGCGCTTCAGCTCCGGGTAGCCGTGGGCGGGCAGCATCTCCGAGTGGGTGTAGACGTTGACGCCCCGGCCTGCGGTCTGTTCCAGCAGCTGCTGTGCGTCGTAGAGGTCGTGGCCGGAAATCACGATGAACGGCCCCTTTTCAATGGTCAGGGGCACCTGCACCGGTTCCGGATCGCCAAACGCGCTGGTGTTGGCCGCGTCCAGCAGCTCCATGCAGCGGTAGCTGGCTTCTCCTGTGGCCTGCACCAGCTGCCACAGGGCGTCGGTGGTCTGGCCGGGGTCGCCCACGGCCTGCAGGGCGGTACAGAAGAACCGGTCCAGCTCCGGGTCGATGCGGCCCAGCACTCGGGCGTGGTAGTTGTAGGCGGCCATGCCCCGCAGGCTGAACAGCACAAAGCATTTCAGGCTGCGCCGGTCGGCGTCCGGTTCCCGCCAGAGGGCCTGCATGTCGTAGTCCGGGCCGGTGCCGGGGCTGGCGTCGTGCACCCGGCGGGTCAGTGCGTCCACGGCGGCGGTGTCAAAGTTCACGTTGGTAATGGTGGTGAACAGCCCCTGCATCAGCAGCCGGGCCTGTTCCGGGGTCGGGCCGCGCCCCGCCGCGATGAGCTGCCCGGCAAACGCGATGAGCGCCCCGGTGAGCCGGTCCTGTGCGGCGGCTGTCTCGGCCGACTTGCCGCACACCCCCGCTGCGCCGGTGCAGGCGGTGCAGCCCGCCGCCTGCTCACACTGAAAACAAAACATCTGCTCGTCCATACAAAACTCCCTTTCTGCCATAAGATACTGCCAGTGTGGGCAGAGCGGGGCGGGGTTATACCAAAAAAGAGCCGCACCCCTGCGGGCGCGGCTCTTAGACGATGCGGTATGACTTAGTAGGTGATGCCCTGAGCCATCATGGCGGTAGCGACCTTCAGGAAGCCGGCGCAGTTTGCACCGACCATCAGGTTGCCCTCGGAACCGGCAGCCACAGATGCATCGTAGGAAGCATGGAAGATGCCCTCCATGATGCCCTTCAGCTTGGCATCCACTTCCTCAAAGCTCCAGCTCAGGCGCTCAGAGTTCTGGCTCATCTCCAGACCGGAGGTAGCCACGCCGCCTGCGTTGGAAGCCTTTGCAGGTCCGTACAGGATGCCGTTGGACAGGTAGACCTCGATGGCCTCCGGGGTGCTGGGCATGTTGGCGCCCTCGCACACGACGGTGCAGCCGCCCTTCACCAGAGCCTCAGCGGACTCCTTGTTGATCTCGTTCTGGGTTGCGCAGGGCAGGGCGATGTCGCAGGGGACAGTCCAGACCTTGCTGCAATCTGCAACATAGGTTACACCCTCGTGGGTCTCGGCGTACTCCTTGATGCGGCCGCGGCGGACTTCCTTCAGATCCTTGACGTAGGCCAGATCGATGCCGTTGGGGTCGTAGACGTAGCCGTTGGAGTCGGACATGGTCACGACCTTGGCACCCAGCTGGGTAGCCTTCTCGCAGGCGTAGATTGCCACGTTGCCGGAACCGGAGATGACCACGGTCTTGCCCTGGAAGCTGTCGTTGCGCATGCACTTCAGAGCTTCAGCGGTGAAGTAGCACAGGCCGTAGCCGGTAGCCTCGGTACGGGCCAGAGAACCACCGAAGGTCAGGCCCTTGCCGGTGAGCATGCCGCCCTGGAAGCTGTTGGTCAGGCGCTTGTACTGGCCGAACATATAGCCGACCTCGCGGCCGCCGACACCGATATCACCGGCGGGGCAGTCCACGAACTGGCCGATGTGGCGGTACAGCTCGGTCATGAAGCTCTGGCAGAAGCGCATCACTTCCATGTCGCTCTTGCCGTGGGGGTCGAAGTCGGAGCCGCCCTTGCCGCCGCCCATGGGCAGGGTGGTCAGGCTGTTCTTGAAGATCTGCTCAAAGCCGAGGAACTTCAGGATGCCCTGATTGACAGAGGGATGGAAGCGCAGGCCGCCCTTGTAGGGGCCGATGGCGCTGTTGAACTGTACGCGGTAGCCGCGGTTCACCTGAACCTTGCCCTGATCGTCTACCCAAGGCACACGGAAGGTGATGATGCGCTCCGGCTCGACCATGCGCTCGATCAGGCCGGCCTTCTCGTACTCGGGGTGCTTCTCAACAACGGGCTGGATGCTCTCCAGAACCTCACGCACAGCCTGCAGGAACTCAGGCTCGTTGGCATTGCGCTTTTCCAGACCTTCGTAAACGCGCTTCAGGTATTCATTCGTCAGCATAGTAGAATACTCCTTTTCCCAATTACTCTATAAAATTTGAAAAAGACGAAACCGCCCGGCACACCGCACAGCGGACGCGCTGCTAAAACGCTATGGGACGATCCCGGATTTCCATTCTTACACACCGGCCTGCTTATGGCTGCAGACCGCTTTATTATTATAAAGCATTTCTGTGGGTTTGACAATAGAGAGAAAGCAGAAAATGCTTCAAAAAACAGATGAAAAGTTGAAACCGCTTCACAAAACGAAAAATAAAAGAGAAAAACTGCACAGAACCTTGTTTTTTAAAGCGCTGACAGAACAAAAGAAATACGGAAAAGAATGTCTTTTCTCCATTTTGCTGCATTCCGCAGGCGCAGAAAGCCACATTTTCTGCAACCAAAAAGCCCTGCACCACGCAAACGGCACAGGGCAGAGAAACGATTTTTACTTCTTCAGCAGCTTTTCGCAGGCATCTGCGGCACCTTCCAGATATTCGCCGCCGTAGGTCTCGATCATACCGGCATCGGAAAGCGCAGCCAGCTGGGGGTCGATGGGACACTTGGCCAGCACGGGCAGGCCGTGCTTTGCAGCCACCTCATCCACATGGCTCTCGCCGAACACATTGATGTGCTTGCCGCAGTCGGGGCAGACGATGTAGCTCATGTTCTCCACAATGCCCAGCATGGGCACCTTCATCATTTCAGCCATGTTCACGGCCTTGGCCACGATCATGCTCACCAGCTCCTGCGGGCTTGCCACCACAACAATGCCGTCCACCGGCAGGCTCTGGAACACGGTCAGGGGCACATCACCGGTTCCCGGGGGCATGTCCACGAACAGAAAGTCTACGTCCTTCCAGACCACATCGGTCCAGAACTGCTTGACAGCACCGGCAATGACCGGGCCGCGCCACACAACGGGGTCTTCCTCATTTTCCACCAGCAGGTTGATGCTCATAACATCGATGCCCATGCGGCTCTGGATGGGCCAGCAGCCCTTGTCGTCGGCCATGGCGCGGCCATGGATGCCGAACAGCTTCGGGATGGAAGGGCCGGTGATGTCGGCATCCAGAATGCCGCAGTGGTAGCCGCGGCGTGCCATGGCGCAGGCCAGCAGGGCGCTGGTCATGCTCTTGCCAACGCCGCCTTTGCCGGACACAACGCCGATGACCTTTTTGACGCTGCTGTTGGGGTTGGGGGCATCGTGCTTGGGCGCTGCATCGCGGGAAGAACATGCTGCTCCGCAGCTGGAGCAGTCATGGGTACATTCTTCGCTCATTCTCTTTTTGCGCACGGCTGGCTCAGAGGCATTGGCCGTGTGCTTCCTCCTTGATCAGAATACGGCCATATAAAAGCCGCCCCTTTACTATACCATAAAAGTGCGCGGGAAACAACCCGCCGCGCCGCTCTGCTTTTGCATATCCTGTTCCGCCGCTTCATATGCTGGAACCGGAACATTCCGGCAGGAGGTGCGCCATGCGGCAGAGCTATTTGAAAAATGCGGCACTGCTCACCGGTTCAGACGTTGTGCTGCGGCTGGCCGGCATGGGCCTGCGCATCTGGCTGGCAAACGAGCTGGGCGGCGAAGGGATGGGCCTTTACCAGCTGGTGCTGGCGGTGTATTCACTGTTCGTCACGCTGGCAACGGCGGGCATCTCGGTGGCAGCTACCCGGCTTATGGCCGAGGAGCTCAGCGGCCCGGACTCTGCCCGCGGTGCGGCCCGGGGGATGCTGCGGCATCTGCTGGCGGCGGGGCTTGTGCTGGGGCTGTTTGCCGCCGCACTGCAGCTGGCAACAGCGGATCTTGCGGCCCGGTGCTGGCTTGGCGATGTCCGCGCTGCCGGCGCTTTGCGCGTTTCAGCGCTGGGAATGCCATGGATGGCAGTGTCTGCGGTCCTGCGGGGCTTTTTCATCGCCCGGCGGCATGTGGCCCCCAATGTGTTCAGCCAGCTTACCGAACAGACAGTGCGCATTGCGCTGGTAGCTCTGGCGCTCACCCGTACCGAGGGCCTTGCGGTGGGCGTGCGCTGTATGCTGGTGCTGGGAGCTACCGCCGTCAGCGAAGCGGTGTCGGCGCTGTGCATGCTGGTCTTTTACCGGCGGGATGCCCGCAGTGCCTTTGCGGGGCAAAAAGCCGTCTGCCCTGCAGACCCGGCCCGCCGTCTGTGGGAGATCCTGTGGCCGGTGGAGGGCGGGCGGGTGCTGGCAAGCGCTCTGCATACCGCAGAGAACATGCTGGTGCCCGCCTGCCTTGCGGTCTATCTGATCAACGCGGGCGGACGCACCACCGCGCTGGAGCAGTACGGAGAACTGAAAGGCATGGCTCTGCCGCTGCTTACGTTCCCATTTGGCCTGCTGGGCAGTCTTTCGGTGCTGCTGATGCCGGAGATCACGCAGGCTCATATTCTGGGCCAAACCGAACGGCTCAACGCACTTTTGAACCGGATGCTGCGGCTCACCGGCTATTTTTCCGCGCTGGCAGGGGTGCTGTTCTGGGTGTGGGGACGGCCGCTGGCACAGCTTTTGTACCAAAGTACGGATGCCGGATTTTATCTGGAAACGCTGGCTCCTGCCATGCCGCTGATGTATCTGGAAAGCATGGTGGACGGTGCCATGAAAGGGATAGGGGAGCAGAAGGCGGCCTTCCGCTACAGCGTGTGGGATTCCATCCTGCGCATTGGCGGGGTGGTGGCGCTGCTGCCGCGCTTTGGCATGAAGGGCTTTTTGGCAGTGATCCTGCTTTCCAGCCTGTACACCTGCGCGGCCAACACCGGGCATCTGCTGTTTTCCAGCGGCACGCAGCATGCATTCCGCCGCTGGCTGGGTGCACCGGCACTGGCAGCTGTGCTGGCCGCGGCGGCTGGCATGGCGTTGCGGAAGCTGCTTGCGGATGGGTTTGCGGCTCGGCTGCCTTTGCAGCTGGCCGCGTTGGGCGTAGGCGGCTGCGCTACCACAGGAGTGTTCCTGCTGGCGGCATGGCCGCTGGGCCTTGGAGAGGAAGCGGCCGCGCTCTGGGCTGCGCACCGGCCCGGCAGACCGAAAAAATAGAGGGAGTTTGGCAGCGGATTCAAATTTTCTGGACATTCTGCAGTGTTCTGAGTATAATATAAAGATAGGGCTGTCCGGTGTGCCGGATACTCTGTGAAACCGGAAGCTTTTCCGGCCAAAACTGCGGCACTTGTGCCGTATGTAAAAGAGGACTTTTTTGTGAAAGATAAAAAGAACACGCCGCAGGTGCTTGCGCGCCGGGCGCTGCTTGTGCTGCTGGATGCAGCCATTGTTGCATTCAGCTTTTATTTTGCGCTTCTGCTGCGGGCAGACGGAGCAGTGGAAGCTGCCTGGTGGCCGCATAACCGTGAGCTTCTGTACGAAAATCTGCCATGGATCGTGGCGGTGTACATTGCCAGCTTTCTGTTCAGCGGGCTGTACTCCGTACTGTGGAAGTATGCCGGTGAACGCGACCTGATGCGTCTGGCGGGAACGGTGGCTGTGCCTACCGTTGTCGTCTACTGTGTCAACCGTCTGTGCATCCACGGCGTGCTGTTCAACTCCGCCAACTGTATGGCGGCGGTGCTCATCTTCCTGCTGGTGGGCGGCAGCCGTCTGGCATGGAGGCTGTTTTTGAACCATCCGCTGGGCGAAAGGCTGCGCGGCGCTGCCAACAAGGACCCCAACCGCCCGGTGATGATCGTAGGTGCAGGCGAAGCCGGTGCATGGGCCATCAACGTGTGCAAATCCAATAAGGAATATGGTCACGCGGTGGTGGCGGTGGACGATGATCCCACAAAACTCAACCAGACCATCCACGGGGTGCCGGTGAAGGGCACGCTGGAAGAGATCCCGGACCTGTGCAAGCGCTACGGCATCCACAGCATCATCATCGCCATTCCTACCCTGAAGGGCAGCAAGCTGAACCATGTCATCGATCTGTGCGTCAGCACCCATTGTGCGGTGCAGCTGCTCAGCGACCCGCAGCTGGTGGGCAGCGGTACACCTCAGCAGGGAGCCTTCCGCGAGTTGAACCCGGCGGACTTCCTTTCCCGCGATGAGGTGACGCTGGATACCGATCAGATCTCCGGCTACCTCACCGGCAAGACCGTTCTGGTCACGGGCGGCGGCGGCTCCATCGGCAGCGAACTGTGCCGTCAGGTGATGCGCTTCAAGCCCGGCAAGCTGCTTATTTTTGATATCTACGAGAACTGCGCCTATGAGCTTTTGATGGAGCTGCAGCAGAAGTACGGCCGGGATATCCCGGTAACGGTGCTCATTGGCTCCATCCGCGATAAAAAGCGTCTGGATGAGGTTTTTGAAACATATCATCCCACTGTGGTGTTCCATGCGGCAGCACACAAGCATGTGCCGCTGATGGAAGTCAGCCCTGCAGAAGCGGTCAAGAACAATGTTCTGGGCACCAAAAATCTGCTGGTGAGCGCCAGCGAACACGACGTGGAGCGGTTCGTGCAGCTTTCCACCGATAAGGCTGTGAACCCCACCAGTGTGATGGGCTGTACCAAGCGCATCTGCGAAATGCTCATCCAGACCTTTGCAGGCAACACGGATATGAAGTGTGTGGCTGTGCGTTTTGGCAATGTGCTGGGCAGCCACGGCAGCGTCATTCCGCTGTTTGAGGCTCAGATCAAAAAAGGCGGGCCTGTCACCCTGACGGATCCCAACATTGAGCGTTACTTTATGACCATTCCGGAAGCGGCCCAGCTGGTGCTGCAGGCTGGTGCGCTGGCCGAAAGCGGCAATATCTATGTGCTGGACATGGGCGAGCCGGTCAAGATCATGGATCTTGCAAAGCAGCTCATCCGCTTTTACGGCTATGAGCCGGGTGTGAATATGGAGATCAAGATCGTGGGTCTGCGTCCGGGCGAGAAGCTCTATGAAGAGCTGATGATGGACGAGGAGCAGGACAAGATGCGCCGCACCCAGCACAATAAAATTTTTGTGGCTTCGCCGCGCAGCATCGATCTGGCCGAGTTCTATGGGCAGCTGCAGGAGCTTGCCGCTGCGGCAGAGCACAACGACGAGGGTGTGGTGCAGCAGCTGGCAAAGATGATCCCGACCTTCACCCCTACCCGCCAGAATCTGAAGCTGTAACGCTGGCTGGGGTCTGGATAGTTGGAGGGAACTCCCTCAGTCAAACCCTGCGGGTTTGCCAGCTCCCTCTGGGAGGGAGCCTTATCCCGTGGCGGCAAAGTTTATCGCACCGCTAAAAGCCTCCCTCTTGGAGGGAGGTGGCTTTGCGAAGCAAAGACGGAAGGAGTTCTCACCACAATCACCCGGACCTTATGATATAAAAACTTGAGAGGGATGTTACTATGGAAAAGAAACCGTTTCTGACCGAGGCGATGGCACAGGAGATCATTCAGGATGTGCCCACGCCGTTCCATGTCTACGATGAGAAGGGCATCCGTGAAAATGCCCGCCGCATCAACAAGGCATTCAGCTGGAACAAAGGCTTCAAGGAGTATTTTGCCGTCAAGGCTCTGCCAAACCCTGTCATCCTGCAGATCCTCAAGGAGGAGGGCTGCGGCGTGGACTGCTCGTCCCTGACGGAGCTGATGCTCAGCGAGGTGTGCGGTTTCTCCGGCAGTGAAATCATGTTCTCCTCCAACCAGACTCCCGTGGAGGATATGAAGAAGGCCTACGAGCTGGGTGCCTATATCAATCTGGACGATGCCACCATGGTGGAATTTCTGGAGCGTGTCGCCGGTGTGCCGGAGAATATCTTCTGCCGCTATAACCCGGGCGGCACCTTCAGTCTGGGCGAGAGCGAAGAGGGCTTTCAGGTCATGGACAAGCCCGGCGATGCCAAGTACGGCATGACCGAGGAGCAGATGATCGAAAGCTACAAGAAGCTGGCCGCCAAGGGTGCCAAGAACTTCGGCATCCACGCTTTCCTTGCTTCCAATACCATTTCCGATGAGTATTACCCGGAGCTGGCAGGTATCCTGTTCCAGCTGGCTGTCCGGGTGCAGAAGGCCACCGGTGTGCACATCGGCTACATCAACCTGTCCGGCGGTGTGGGCATCCCGTACCGCCCGGAGCAGACCGAGAACGATATCATGGCCATCGGCGAGGGTGTGCGCAAGAAGTTTGAGGAAATTCTGGTGCCCGCAGGCATGGGCGATGTGGCCATCTTTACTGAGATGGGCCGCTTTACCACCGGCCCCTACGGCGCACTGGTGGCAACTGCCATCCACGAAAAGCACATCTATAAGGAATACATCGGTCTGGATGCCTGCGCAGCCAACCTGATGCGCCCGGCCATGTACGGCGCTTACCACCACATCACCGTGCTGGGCAAGGAAAATGAGCCCTGCGACCACATGTATGATGTGGTGGGCGGTCTGTGCGAGAACAACGACAAGTTTGCCATTGACCGGATGCTGCCCAAGATCGACATTGGCGACATCGTTTATATCCACGACACCGGTGCACACGGCTCTGCCATGGGCTACAACTACAACGGCAAGCTGCGCAGCGCCGAAGTGCTGCTGTGCGAGGATGGCACCCACCGTCTGATCCGCCGTGCCGAGACTCCGCGCGATTACTTTGCAACATTGGATTTCCTGCCCCTGATGAAGCCGCTGTTTGAAGATTAAGAGGTATCATAAATGTTTTTTGGCTTTCAGCTCACCCTTGGCCTGATGATGGTATTCTACGGCTATTCGGTCATGAAAAATCCCCGTGTCTGGGGAGATCAGGGCCGCCGTGCCGTCAAAGCGGAACACTTTGAGGAATACTGCCGCCAGAACGGCCTGTTCTTTTTGAAGGCAGGCTGCGTGGTGGCGGTGATCGGTGCACTGGATGCGCTCATCACGCTGGATGCCCTGTTGTACGCTCTGCTGTACCTCTTCGGTCTGGCTTTCGCCTTCTATCCGCTGGTCAAATGGTGCCGTGAGAACGAGGGCTTCAGCTGGCCATGGCCCCATGTCCAGAGCGAGAGAAAGCGCATCAAAGAGCTGCGGCAAGAGCAGGAGAGACAGGAAGAACAGGACAAAAGGTAAATCCTGAAACGGAAAAGGCTGCTGTACGGTTTTGTACAGCAGCCTTTTTGTGTGCAGTAAAGTTCACAATGCGTTGATGGCACGTTGCAGTTTCTGGTAAAACTGCCCCAGATGATACCCGTCGATGAACCGGTGGTTCACTTCCACGCTCATACCAAGCGTTTCGCGGCCGTCTGCGGGCACATATTTGCCCCAGCAGATGCGGGGAATGTTGTCGTCCCGGTCGAAATCCCGCTCGTTGGTACAACTGGTCAGATCAAACCACGGCGTGGTGGAAATGTAGATCAGCGCGTCCGTCTCGCAGTCCTGATCCAGAAAGCTCTGCTGTGCAGCGCTCTTAGCTTTTGCGGCGCAGCAGAACTCGTCCAGCGTGCCGGTCTTGGGCAGTGTGACGATGTGGAACTGCTCACTGCCGGGCTTCAGATCGGTCAGGCTGGGGATGCGCTTATCCAGAAGCCAGACCTCGCCGTCCCGGATGGTATAGCGGAAATTCACCACGCTGTTCACGGCATCGGTCACGAGATAGCCGAGGGCATAATAAAAGGAAATGCCGCGGGCTTTGGTGTAGGCGTGGAGATTCGTCACGTCCACCCGGAAGGTGACACTGTAAAATGGCTGCGACACTCCGGAAAAGAACCGGAACAGCTCTGCCCGCGGCCACGTGTTCATGTCGATTTTATGCATGGTTGTTTTCTCCATCCGCCTTGCTTTTATCCAGTGCATCGAACTGCTTTACGATCTGCGGGTCCTTCAGCTTGACGACCTTGCCGGAGAGATAATGCAGGGTGTTTTCCTCGGGAATATCAAGGAAAGTGACCCGCACAGCGCACAGGGCCTGCGTTTTGGTGCCGGTGCGCTCGTTCATCTTGCGGTTGCCGTACTTGATATCGCCCAGAACCGGACGGCCCAGATAGGCCAGATGTGCACGGATCTGGTGGGTGCGGCCGGTGACAAGGCCGATCTTGCACAGGGCGAACGGCCCGGCGGTGCGCAGTACGTCCACGTCCGTAATGATCTGCTTGCGGCGCTCGTCCTGCGACTGGTGTGCGTGGATGCTTACCTTGTTGTTCTTCTCGTCGTGCTCCCACCATGCGGTGAACCGCCCGGACTGCGGGATACCCACCGTGATGGTGTAGTACTCCTTTTTGAGTAGATCAGTGCGGATGATCTCGTTCATGTCCCGCAGGGCGGTGTAGCTCTTGGCGGCGATCACAAGGCCCTCGGTGCCGCGGTCCAGCCGGTTGCAAATGCCGGGCTTGAACCGGTTCTCGCCGTGGGGGTCGTACTCGCCTTTTTCGGCCAGATACTGGGTAAAAGCGTCCACAAGGTTTGCATCGCCGGTGCGGTCGCTATGGCACAAAAGGTGGGTGGGTTTGTACAGCACAGCAATGTTTTCGTCCTCATAAATGATATTGACCTTGGGCTGATTCTGCTTTTTTTTCGGCGCGGCCTTCTGCACGGTTTTTGCGCCTTCCGGCGGGAAAAACTCGTCGTTGATGTACAGCTCGATCAGGTCGCCTGCCTGAATGCGGTACTCCGGCACGGCCTTTTTTCCGTTTACCTTCACGCGCTTATTGCGGAAGCTCTTGTACAAAAGGCTGGTGGGAAAATCGCGGGTCACGCTCTGCACAAAGCGGGAAAGACGAACGCCGTCGTCGTTGGCGGTTGCGGTATATTGTTTCATAAATGTTCCTCAATTTTCAAGAGATACCTTTATAGTAATACAGCCTTGGCTGCAAGTCAACGCGGAAACGCCCCGGATCAAAACTATTTTACCGCAAAGCCTTGAGTTCCGGGCGCAAAATGGGTACTATTATAAGGAATGAATCAGAAGGAGAGTACCGCAATGGCAGAACACAAACGGCATCAGGGACACCGCCAGCGGATGCGCGAACGGGTGCAGAACTACGGTCTGGACAGTCTGGCCGAGCACGAAGCGCTGGAATATGTGCTGTACCTCACCAACGCCCAGAAGGACACCAACGGCATCGCTCACGACCTGATCGACCGCTTTGGTGATTTTGCCGCTGTGCTGGAAGCCAGCGAGGAAGAGCTGTGCACTGTGGAGGGCGTAGGCCCGGCCACAGCCCGGATGCTGCATCTGCTGCCAGAGATCAGCCGCTACTATGGCCGCAGCCGTACCAGCACCACCCGCTGCATCAGAACTACGGAGCAGATGGGCAGCTATCTGATGGCGAAGTTTGCGTGGTCGGATTACGAGCGTGCAATGCTGGTCAGTCTGGACAGCCGTAAGCGGGTGCGCGCGGCGGTCTGGCTGCGGGAAGGCACCACCGACCGGGTAAGTCTGGACATCAAGGATGTGGTGTCTGCGGCCATCAAGGGCGGCACCGACACGGTGGTGCTCAGCCACAACCACCCCAACGGTGCGGCCTTGCCCTCCATGGAGGATCTGGAGGCCACCGGCAATATTGCCCGGGCATTGGGCCTTGTGAACATCCATCTGCTGGATCACTTCATCCTGACCGATACGGAGTATTTCTCCATGCGGGACGCAAACCGCCTGCCGATCTATGACTTTAAAACAGGTACGCTTTTCTGGCCTTGATTCGTGAAACAACAAAAAAGTGTTTACATTATAAAACTAGTGTGCTATAATCAAACTGTAAAATACAACTGATTGTGGTTCTTTGCGCGAGGGCCGGAGAGGAGAGGGAAGATGGCAGACGAAAAATTTGAACTGGTATCCTCTTACCAGCCCACCGGCGACCAGCCGCAGGCCATTGAAACACTGGTGAAAGGCGTGGAGCGGGGCGACCGCTGCCAGACCCTGCTGGGTGTTACCGGCAGCGGCAAGACCTTTACCATGGCAAATGTTATTGCAAAATGCAACCGGCCCACGCTGGTTCTGGCCCACAACAAAACGCTGGCGGCCCAGCTGTGCACCGAGTTCCGGTCGTTTTTCCCCAACAACGCGGTGGAGTATTTCGTCAGCTACTACGATTACTACCAGCCGGAAGCCTATATCCCCAGCACGGATACCTATATTGAAAAGGACAGCGCAATCAACGACGAAATCGACCGCCTGCGCCATTCGGCCACGGCGGCACTTTCGGAGCGGCGGGATGTGATCATTGTAGCATCGGTTTCCTGCATCTACTCGCTGGGCGACCCCATCGACTACCGCAGCATGGTCATCAGCCTGCGCCCCGGCATGCAGATGGAGCGCGATGCGCTGTGCCAGAAGCTTGTGACGCTGCAATATGAACGCAATGATGTGAATTTTGTGCGCAATAAGTTCCGTGTGCACGGCGATATCGTGGACATCTACCTTGCCTATATGAGCGAGCTTGCCATCCGTGTGGAATTTTTTGGGGACGAGATCGACCGCATCACGGAGTTCAACCCTCTCACCGGGGCCAAACAGAATGTAGTCAAGCATGTAGCCATCTTCCCGGCCAGCCACTATATCGTCAGCGCCGAGAAGAAGGCCGCAGCACTGGAAAAGATCCGCGCCGAGTGCGACGCGCAGGTGAAGCAGTTCACCGCCGAGGGCAAGCTGATCGAGGCGCAGCGCATTGCCCAGCGCACCAATTACGACATTGAGATGCTTAACGAGGTGGGCATGTGCAAAGGCATCGAGAACTATTCGGCGGTCCTTTCGGGCCGTGCGCCGGGCAGTATGCCCACCACTCTGCTGGATTATTTCCCGGATGATTTTCTGCTGTTTGTGGACGAGAGCCATGTTACCCTGCCGCAGGTGCGCGCCATGTACGGCGGCGACTATGCCCGCAAAAAAACGCTGGTGGAGTACGGCTTCCGCCTGCCGTCCGCCTTCGATAACCGCCCGCTCAAGTTCGAGGAAGTGGAGTCCAAGCTGAACCAGATAATCTTCGTTTCGGCTACGCCCGGCGACTACGAGCGGCAGAACAGCACGCAGGTGGCGCAGCAGGTCATCCGGCCCACCGGCCTTTTGGACCCGCTCATTTCGGTGCGCCCGGTGGAAGGGCAGGTGGTGGATCTGTTGGGCGAAATCAATACCCGCATCCAGCGGCACGAGCGCGTTCTCGTGACCACGCTGACCAAGAAAATGGCCGAAGACCTCACCGACTACCTTACCGAACAGGGCATCAAGGTCAAGTATATGCACCACGAGGTGGACACCTTTGAGCGCATGGAGATCATCAAGGACCTGCGCCTTGGCTCCATTGATGTTGTGGTGGGCATCAACCTGCTGCGCGAGGGTCTTGACCTGCCCGAGGTGAGCCTTGTGGCCATTCTGGATGCCGACAAGGAGGGCTTTCTGCGCAGCGAGACCAGCCTGATCCAGACCATTGGCCGCGCGGCCCGCAATGCCGAGGGCCTTGTCATCATGTACGCGGATGTCGTCACCGACAGCATGGATCGCGCCATCACCGAGACCGAGCGCCGCCGCGCCATCCAGATGGCCTACAATAAAGAACATGGCATCGTGCCAAAAACCATTGTCAAGGCCATTGCAGACAGCATCGAGATCAGCGATAAAGCGGAGAACGCTAAGCTGAACACCCGCCGCATGGGCAGGATGGAGCGGGAGGCCGCCATCGAGCGCCTGACCCGTGAGATGAAGGAAGCGGCGAAGCTGCTGGAGTTTGAGCACGCGGCCTTCCTGCGTGACCAGATCGACCGACTGCGCCGGGGCGAGAACCCGACGGTGGACTCTGCGGCAGAAACGGAGCGCAAACAGAATCATTCACAGACACAACGAAAAGGGAGAAAATACCTTGGCAAACGATAAAATCGTCATCAAAGGTGCCCGCGAGCACAACCTGAAAAATGTTAACCTGACCCTCCCGAGGGAAAAGCTGATCGTCATGACCGGCCTTTCCGGTTCGGGCAAGTCGAGCCTTGCGTTCGACACCATCTATGCCGACGGCCAGCGCCGCTATGTGGAAAGCCTTTCCAGCTACGCACGCATGTTTTTGGGCCGCATGGACAAGCCCGATGTGGACGAGATTACCGGCCTATCACCGGCAATTTCCATCGACCAGAAAACCACCAGCCACAACCCGCGTTCCACCGTGGGCACCGTGACGGAGATCTACGATTATCTGCGACTTCTGTACGCCCGCGTGGGCGTGCCCCACTGCCCGGTGTGCGGGCGCGTGATCAGCCAGCAGACCGTGGACGAAATGGTGGACGCGGTGCTCAAACTGGACGAAGGTACGAAGTTTCAGGTGCTGGCTCCTGTGGTGCGCCAGCGCAAAGGCACCCAGCAGAAAGAGCTGGATGCTGCCCGCCGCGGTGGCTATGCTCGTGTGAAGATCGACGGCAACCTGTATGATCTTGACGAAGAAATCAAGCTGGAAAAGAACATCAAGCATACAGTGGAGATCGTGGTGGACCGCCTTGCCATGCGCAAGGGCATCCGGGGCCGTCTGGCAGATTCGCTGGAAACCGCGCTGGCGCTTACCGGCGGCATCGCCGAAGTGGACGTGATCGGCGGCGATTGTATGACCTTCAGCCAGAACTTTGCCTGTCCGGAGCACGGCATTTCCATCAGCGACCTGTCGCCGCGGCTCTTCTCCTTCAATAACCCGCTGGGAGCCTGCGAAAAGTGTACCGGCCTTGGCACTTTTATGCGGGTGGACGAGGAACGCATCCTGCCCAACCGGAACCTTTCCATCCGGGAGGGTGCTATCAAGGCCAGCGGCTGGTACTATGCCGAGGGGTCTGTATCCGAAATGTATTATCTGGGTCTTGGCAAAAAGTACGGTTTTACGCTGGATACGCCCATCAAAGAGATGAGCACCGAAGCTGTCAATGCGTTGCTGTACGGAACCAATGGCGAAAAAATTGAGATGCACCGCACGAATGAGTTCGGAAGCGGTGTGTATTATAATACCTTCGAGGGCATCGTGGAGAACCTTGAGCGCCGCTTCCGCGAGACCAACAGCGAGTGGATGAAGGAAGAAATCGGCAGCTTCATGTCCGGCGTGGAGTGCCCGGACTGCCACGGCAAGCGCCTGAAACCCGTGGTGCTGGCTGTGACCATCGGGGATAAGAACATCAGCGATTTCTGCGAAATGTCCATCCGGGACGAGCTGAAATTCATTGCCGAGAACGAACCGAACCTGACCGAAAAGCAGAAGCAGATCGGCGGGCAGATCATGAAGGAGATCCGGAATCGCCTGCAGTTTTTGCAGAGCGTGGGTCTGGATTATCTCACGCTGGCCCGCTCAGCAGGCACTCTTTCCGGCGGCGAGAGCCAGCGCATCCGCCTGACCACTCAAATCGGCAGTGCGCTTTCCGGCGTGCTCTATGTGCTGGACGAGCCGTCCATCGGCTTGCATCAGCGCGATAACGACAAGCTCATTGCCACCCTGAAAAATCTCCGCGACCTCGGCAATACAGTCATTGTGGTGGAGCATGATGAAGATACCATGCGCAGCGCGGATTATATCGTGGATGTAGGCCCGGGCGCAGGCGTGCATGGCGGTGAGATCGTAGCCGCTGGCAGCGTGAAGGACATCTGCAAGGCAAAGCGCAGCATCACCGGCGATTATCTCTCCGGCCGCAAACGCATTGCCGTACCGCAGACCCGCCGCACCGGCAACGGCAATTACCTTACTGTACGGGGTGCACGGGAAAATAACCTGCGCAATATCGACGTGAAATTCCCGCTGGGAGAGTTTATTTGCGTTACCGGCATTTCCGGCTCCGGCAAGTCCAGCCTCATCAACGAAATTCTGTATAAGACGCTTGCCTGCGAGCTGAACGGTGCGCGTTCCCGCGCAGGCAAATGCGATGGGGTAGAAGGGCTGGAATTTGTGGATAAGGTCATCGGTATCGACCAGCAGCCCATTGGCCGTACGCCGCGCTCCAATCCGGCCACTTATACCGGTGTGTTCAATGATATCCGCACGGTATTCTCCCAGACGCAGGATGCCAAAATGCGCGGTTACGGCCCGGGGCGTTTCAGTTTTAATGTCAAGGGCGGCCGCTGCGAAGCCTGTGAGGGCAACGGTATTCTGCAGATCGAGATGCACTTCCTGCCGGATGTGTACGTGCCCTGCGAGGTATGCAAGGGTGCGCGTTACAACCGCGAAACGCTGGAAGTGAAGTATAAGGAAAAGACCATCTCCGATGTGCTGAACATGACCGTGGAGGAAGCAGTGGTATTCTTTTCCAACCAGCCCAAGATCGCCCGCAAACTGCAGACCCTGTTGGACGTGGGTCTTGGTTATGTAACACTGGGCCAGAGCGCCACTACCCTTTCCGGCGGCGAAGCACAGCGCGTGAAGCTGGCCAATGAGTTGGCCCGCCGCAGCACTGGTAAGACCGTGTATATTCTGGACGAGCCTACTACCGGCCTGCATATTGCGGATGTGCACCGCCTGATCGAGGTGCTGCAGAAGCTGGTAGATGCGGGCAACACGGTTATTGTCATCGAGCACAATCTGGATCTTATCAAGTGCGCCGACCATATCATTGACCTTGGCCCTGAAGGCGGCAGCGCAGGCGGCGAGATCGTGGCCGAAGGCACGCCCGAACAGGTGGCAGAGGTGCCAGGCAGCTTTACCGGTCAATATCTGAAACCGCTTTTGGAAAAAGACAAGCTCCTGCAAGAAAAAGAGCAAAATAAATAAAGCGCGTACTTTCGCAAAAATCAGACTTTTTACGAAAAAAGCAAAGAAAATTGTAAAAATCTGTTGACAAAACTGCTGTATCTGAGTATAATATCTCATGTCGCCACGCTTCGGTAGGGAAGCGGCGGTCGATATCCGGGTGTAGCGCAGTTTTGGTAGCGCGCTTGAATGGGGTTCAAGAGGCCGTGAGTTCGATTCTCGCCACTCGGACCATAAATCCAACGATTTCACGTTAGAAATCGTTGGATTTTTTTGTTTGTGGGCCGACTTCATTTGGTTTTGACCACAATTTTGACCACAATGCCAAAGATTTTATCTGGTCCAATTCGTGTCGTTCCGTCCAATTTTCAGGCCGAAAACGCCTCGCTGAACAACTGGATCGCACTCTGCCGAATGGATTCCTGAACATGGAGATAATGCTCAGTCATCTCGGTGTCGGCATAGCCTACATTGTCTCCATGGGCTGGATCTTGTTTATGCAGAAAAAGGGCCTTTGGCAGCAGCTGATCCACGCAGCCGCCGGATGTGAAAAGTTCTTCTTCACACTGGGTGGTTTAGTGTTGATGATGAACCTGCACATTTTTCCATTCATGCTAACCATCTACGATTATTTCCTCAATAGGTCGCTTTGCATTTTATGCCATGCAAAAGGCAGAATCATATATAAAAAGTTCTTTCGTATGTAAAAGCCTTCAAAAACAACTTGAAACACTTTTGTTGCAATGGTACAATAATAATGTTATTTTATGGAAGCTCGGCGCAAAGCCCATGCGGACAGGCCGCCGGTGTGCTGACAGCCACGGCGGCGGTAAGACCGAAACGGCTAAAGAAGACGATGCGCACGAAGCCGTTACCTTTATGGCACCGTATATGGAGGTAGGAGCCTTTATCGAGCAGGTTCACAGCGTTTACCCGGAAGTGAATGTTGAGATCGTGCCGTACAGCGGCGATAACACCACTACCTGCCTACAGAATATGTTTACGGCGGGCGACCTACCGGATGTATGCACCCTTACGGTCTATGTTTCCAGCTCGCTGACTGTGGACGACTCCCGGATGTCCTATTTGCACGGTTCTTCCTTTGCGGAGGCAAAGGAGCGGCTTGACCGCATCATCCGCCAGCAGGCAGGCCAGCGCCGCCAGACCTTTACGGTAAACACCCATCTGCAGCACGAAAACGTGCTGGCAGACCCCAACCGTCTGAATCAGGTGCTGATGAATATCCTCTCCAACGCAGTCAAGTATACGCCCACCGGCGGGCATATCCGGTTTGAGGTGGACGAGCTGCCCCGAAACGAGCACTACGCCCGATACCGCTTTGTGGTGCAGGATGACGGCATTGGCATGAGCGAGGCCTACCAGAAGACCCTTTTTGACCCCTTTACCCGCGAGGAGCGCTCCGGCACCAACAAGGTGCAGGGCACCGGCCTTGGTATGGCCATCACCAAGAACATTGTTGACCCGCTGAGCAGGATCATTCCCACCCTTGCCATGACCGCCAATGCCTTCCTTGAGGATATGCAGAAGAGCAGGGAAGCCGGCATGGACAAGCGCGTTTCCGCAGAGGAAGCACACAAACGATGTAAATGATGCAGGAGAAGATTAGAACGTGAATACACTTTCCGAGATCGAGGAATATTACAAAGCGCGTGAGCAGCAGCTGTTGGAAAAACTTCATCAACAGGAAGCCGCTCTTGCCGCAGCGGAGCAAACGCTGAAACAATTGACCGAAAATCAGAAAACACTGATGGACGAAACCACCAAGCAGCGTGCTGCACGGGAGCAGGCATTCAAAGAAGAACTCTATCGGGATTCTCTGACAGGTGCTTACAACCGCCGCTATTACGAAGAGGTCGTCCGCAAGACCATCGGCCCGGCGGGTGTCGCACTGCTGGATGTGGACAATTTCAAGATCTGTAACGACACCTATGGGCATTACGCCGGGGACATGGCACTGAAAACGGCAGCAAACGCCATTCAGTCCTGCATCCGGGAGTCGGACCTGCTCATCCGCTACGGTGGGGATGAGTTTCTGTTGGTCCTGCCCGGCATTCCGGGAGACTTCCTGCAAACCAAACTGGAACAGATCTGCACTGCCGTGCAGATGGCATCCGTACCCGGCTGTTCGCATTTCCGCATCTCGCTGAGCATTGGCGGAACGATACAGTCCCTCGCCGACCCTATGAAAAACATCGTTCGTCGTGCAGATTGGCTGATGTATCAGGCAAAGTGCCGCAAAAATGCCGTCATGGTGGAGGTTCCGGGGCATAGCCTGACCACACGGGAAACGCTTTTGCAGGAAAAATCCCAGATCCTGCTTGTGGACGACTCTGCAATGAACCGCATGATACTGGCAGAGATCTTAGGAGATAGCTACCATATTCTGGAAGCAGAAAACGGGCAGGAATGCATGGAAAAATTGCAGGCAGAAGCCGGAAACATTGCACTGGTGCTGCTGGACATCAATATGCCGGTCATGAACGGCTTTGAAGTGCTGAAAGCCATGAATGTCAACCACACCATCGAGGATACCCCAGTCATTATGATCTCCAGCGAGGACTCCGACGCTGCAATTCGGAAGTCCTACGAACTGGGCGCAAGTGATTATGTCAACCGCCCCTTCGATGCACGCATCGTATACCGCCGCGTGACCAACACCATCAAGCTGTACGCCAAGCAGCGGCGGCTGGTGCAGATGGTCTCTGACCAGATCCGCGCCCGTGAGAATAATACGGATATGCTGGTGGGTGTACTAAGCCATATCGTAGAATTCCGCAACGGCGAAAGCGGTGCCCATGTGCGGCACATTCGTATCATCACAGAAATGCTGCTCCACTGCCTATTGGGGGTCAGCAACAGGTACTCGATCTCTGCGGAACAGCAGGATATGATCCCGCTGGCCTCCGCCTTGCATGACATCGGAAAAATCGGCATTGACGAAAAAATTCTTAATAAACCCGGAAAACTGGCCCCGGAGGAATTTGAAATCATTAAGACCCACAGTATGCTTGGAGCCGGGATGCTGCATGATCTGAATGAATTTGCCGAGCAGCCGTTGCTGCAAACCGCCTACGAGATCGCCCGCTGGCACCACGAACGCTGGGATGGGCGCGGCTACCCGGATGGGCTGAAGGACGATGAAATTCCCATCAGCGCACAACTGGTTTCGCTGGCCGATGTATACGATGCGCTGACCAGCGAACGCTGCTATAAAAAAGCCTTCTCCCACGAAAAAGCCGTGCAGATGATCCTGAACGGTGAGTGCGGAGCATTCAACCCGCTTCTGCTGCAATGCCTGACGGATATCCAAGCTGCCCTGAAAGAAGAATTACAGCAGCACAACTGAGCTGCGGATGCAATCAAAACAGGAGTATAAAAAGCCCGAATGAAACACAGAATCTCACGCCGTGCATTCCTGAACGGATGCACGCTGCTGGCGGCAGCTGCTGCCGTAAGCAGTCTGACTTCCTGCGGAGGAAAGGAAGTGGAAGACAGCGGTCTTGCACAAATCGTTGTGGGAAGCGACACCTATCCACCTTATATCTATCTGAACAATGACGGTGTTCCCACCGGGATCGATGTGGAGATCGCCACCGAGGCGTTCCGCCGCATGGGGTATGCTCCCCGGTTTGAAACGATCGATTGGGAACAAAAAACAACTCTGGTGGAAAGCGGTGCCATCGACTGCATCTGGGGCTGCTTTTCCATGGATGGCCGCGAAGAGGTATACCGCTGGGCGGGGCCTTACATGGTGAGCCGTCAGGTGGCTGCGGTGGATGCCCACAGCAGCATCCGGACCCTCAGCGACCTTGCCGGTAAGACCATCGCTGTGCAGAGCACCGGCAAGCCGGAGGAGATCTTTCTCAGCGGCTCCGACCCGCGCATCCCGCAGACGGTGGATGTGCTCAGCATCGAAAACCGCAGCGTGCAGTATGCAATGCTGGCCTGCGGCTATGTGGATGCCATCGCCGCCCATGAGATGGCCATCCTGCAATACATGAAGGACAATGATGTGGAGTTCCGCATTTTGGAGGAACCGCTGCTGGTCACCGGGCTGGGCGTCGCCTTTGCCAAGAACGACACCCGCGGGCTGGACAGCCAGCTGACCGATACCCTTGCGCAGATGCGCGCGGATGGCACGCTGGAGCGGATCGTTGGCCGATACCTTGAAAATGCTTCGCAGTATCTGGAGGTGGACACCGTTGGCGCGTAAAAACAGAACCACCCCGGATAAAAGGATATGGACAGCCTATCTGATCATCGGCGTGCTCTTGATGGCCGGTGTTGCTTTTTTCTCCAGCTGGCGGGCAATGCGCACAGCAGAGGAACGCTTTTGCCAGACCCTTGAGTTTGTCAAATCCCAGTCCACCAGCTTTGAAAAGCACAACGATACCATCACGGCAAAGGCACTCCGCCGCACGGCGGTCGCAGTCCATCAGCTGGCAGAGAACCCTGCGCTTGACCTCTCCGACCCGCAGTGCCTGAACAGGCAGACAGAAAAGTTCTGGCTCACCGGCATTTCGGTTCTGGGACCGGATGGCACGCTCCGGTGCGAGTCCACGACCAACGGCATCGGCTATGACCGGTTTGGCGACCAGCTGAAAAATGACGCTGTTCTGGACGTTTTATCTTACCCGCGAAAGACCTATGTGAAGCGCGTCCTGCTGGAAGATGGCTCTGCCGTGGATGTTGCGGCGCACCGGGCAGAAAGCACAGAGCTGCTCCTGCTTGCCTACCGGTACACCCCGGCGGAATTTGTGGAGGAAACAGCGCTGTCCATCCAGAGCGTACTGGATGGCTACCCGGCAGAAACCAGCGGCACGCTGTTCATCGTGCAGAACAATCAGGTTATTGCCGCAAACAGCCCGGAGCTGATGGGGCGGGATATTGCAGGCAGTCCGCTGGTGCAGGGGATCCGCAAAGCCGGGGCCGCAGAGAAGCTGACCCATACCCGGGACTGGAACGGCTCCGGCTGCTATTTCGGGATGTTCTGCCATGGCAGATCCTTCGATCTCTATGCATATACGGACGAAAAAATAATCTTCCGGGAGGCGCTTTTGCTGATCCTGACGGTTCTGGTTGGCTACATCCTGCTTGTAATGATCCTTCAGCTGCTGCGCCGCCGCTCCGTGCAGGAGATGGAGCTGCAGAAAAAAGAGCAGGAGAGGAAGTACCAGACCCAGCTGGAGGAACAGAACCGCAAGCTGGAGATCGCGCTTCAGCACGAGGGGGCGGCAAACCGCGCCAAGCGGGAGTTCCTGTTCAATATGAGCCACGATATCCGCACCCCCATGAACGCCATCATCGGCTTCACCTCGCTGGCTGCGACCCATATCGACAATAGGGAACAGGTGCTGGACTACCTCAAAAAGATCTCCACCTCCAGCCAGCATCTGCTTTCCCTCATCAATGATGTGCTGGATATGAGCCGCATCGAGAGCGGAAAGGTAAAGATCGAGGAAAAAGCGGTGCATCTGCCGAACCTCGTCCACGATGTGCGCTCCATCATTCAGCCCAATGTTTCGGCAAAGCGGCTGTCGCTTTTTATTGATACCATGGATGTGGAAAACGAGGATATCATCACCGACCCGCTGCGGCTGAACCAGATCCTGCTGAACATTTTGTCCAATGCCATCAAGTTCACTCCCACAGGCGGCATGATCAGCATTCGCATTGCTGAGAAAAACGGTGCGCCTGCGGGCCGGGCCTGCTATGAGTTCCGCATCAAGGACAACGGCATCGGCATGAGCGAGGAATTCCAGAAGCACATCTTTGAGGAGTTCGCCCGTGAGGAAAACTCCACCGTCAGCGGCATTCAGGGTACCGGCCTCGGCATGTCCATCACCAAGAACATTGTGGACCTGATGGGCGGCACCATCGCCATTGAGAGCGAGCCGGGCAAGGGCAGCGAGTTCATCGTGAATCTCTGCTTTGCGCTCAGCGGACAAAAGGTGGAACTCAGGCAGCTCCCGCAGCTGGAAGGGCTGCGGGCACTGGTGGCGGACGACGATACCGACACCTGCCTGAGCGTCAGCACCATGCTGTCCAAGATCGGGATGCGGCCGGAGTGGACGATCTCCGGCAGGGAAGCGGTGATCCGCACCCGGTATGCCATGGAGCAGGGGGATGAATTCAGCGTTTACATCATCGACTGGCTGATCCCCGATATGAACGGCATCGAGATCGTGCGGCAGATCCGCAAGGTGATCGGAAAAAGCTGCCCCATCATCATCCTGACCGCCTACGACTGGTCCGATATTGAAGAGGAAGCCCGCGCGGCCGGTGTGACCGCCTTCTGCGAAAAGCCGCTGTTCCTCTCGGAGCTGCGCAGAGTGCTGGCAGAGCCGTTCGGTGCAGAGCCTGACTGCAGGCCGGTGCAGCTGAACGCGGAGGCCTTCAAAGGGAAAAAGATCCTGCTGGTGGAGGACAACGAGCTGAACCGTGAGATCGCAGTGGAGATCCTGAAGGAAGCGGGCTTTGAGGTGGAATCTGCCGAGGATGGCGAGATCGCCGTCCGGAAGATGAAGCAGGCGGCAGACGGACAGTATGACCTGATCCTCATGGACATCCAGATGCCCAACATGGACGGCTACGAGGCAACGCGGCAGATTCGTGCGCTGCCGGATGCCGCAAAGGCTGGCATCCCCATCTTTGCAATGACGGCAAATGCCTTTGAGGAAGACCGTCAGAACGCACTGCAGGCCGGTATGAACGGCCATATTGCAAAGCCGCTGGATATTCCGCACCTGCTGCAGGTCCTTGCAGATGTACTGAAATAAACAGCGCCCAAAAGCAAAAGCACCCACAGCAAGCGCCACAGAGGTTTTGAATCTCCGGTGAGCAAATTGCTGTGGGTGCTTTATTTTTTTATGCCTGACAGGCGGCTTGTTACAAAATTTTGCGCAGCTCCTGCACAAGGTCGCCGATCACGATGGGTTTGGACAAAAAGCCGGTCATGCCGCTTTCCAAGGCATTGCGGCGGTCTTCATCGAATGCGTTGGCAGTCATGGCAAGGATCGGGATCTTTGCCAGTGCAGGGTTGCCCAGTGCGCGGATCTGCCGGGTGGCGGTATAGCCGTCCATCACTGGCATCTGCACATCCATCAGCACCAGATCATAGCTGCCCGGTGCGGCAGTGCTTACCTTTTCCACCGCCACGGCACCGTTTTCCGCCGTATCGACCCGGAAGCCGTACTCGCACAGGATCTCCTGCGCGATCTCACGGTTCAGCTCGTTGTCCTCTACCAGCAGGATGTGCCTGCCCTTGAAGTTGGTGTTCTTTTCCGGCAGCAGCTCCTGCGCCGCATCCGTCTGTGTCTGTCCGATGGCGTTCATCAGGGTCTCGCGCAGGTCGGATATGAACATGGGCTTGGAGCAGAAGGCGGTCACACCGGCAGCCTTTGCCTCCACCTCAATGTCGGACCAGTCGTAGGCGGTCAGGATAATGATGGGCGTATCATCGTTCAGGCTGCGGATCTGGCGGGTGACCTCGATGCCGTTCATGTCCGGCAAGCGCCAGTCGATGATATAGGCATGGTAAGCATCGCTCATCTCGATGGACTGCCGTGCACGCAGCACCGCTTCCTTGCCGGAAAGGGTCCACTCGGCACGCATTCCCACCTTGACCAGCATCTTTGTCACGCTGTCGCAGGTGTTGAAATCGTCATCAACCACCAGTGCCTTCAGGCCTTCCAGTTCGGTGATCTTTTCCACCGGACGGTGCTCGGCCTGCGCACGCATCGGCACACGAATGATAAACTCGCTGCCCTTGCCCTGCGCCGTCTGCACCTCGATGGTGCCGCCCATCATATCCACGATGTTTTTGGTAATAGCCATGCCAAGGCCGGTGCCCTGGATCCGGCTTACCGTGGAGGTGCGCTCCCGCTCAAACGGCTCAAAGATCTTTTTGGCGAACTCCTGGCTCATGCCGATGCCGTTGTCCTTGACGCGGAACTCGTACTGCCCGCAGCCGCGCACCGCTCCGGCAAGCTGCCGCACCCGCACCGAGACCGTGCCGCCCGCCGGGGTGAACTTGATGGCGTTGGACAGCAGGTTCAGCAGCACCTGATTCAGCCGGGTCTTATCACAGTAGACATCCTCATCGGTCACATCCATGGCATCCATATAAAGCTCCAGCTGCTTTGCGTAGATCTGCCCGCTGACGATGGTTTTCAGGTCGTGCAGCACATCCGAAAGGTTGACTTCCACTTCTTCCAGATGGATCTTTCCGCTTTCGATACGGCTCATATCCAGCACATCGTTGATGAGGGAAAGTAGATGATTGCTGGAAGCGAGGGTCTTGGCAAGATAATCCTTCACCCGGTCTTTATCGTCAATGTTGCTGAGTGCCAGCGTGGTAAAGCCGATGATGGCGTTCATGGGGGTGCGGATGTCGTGGGACATATTGGAAAGGAAGGTGCTCTTGGCGCGGTTGGCCGTTTCGGCAGCTGCAACGGCATCCGAAAGCGCCTGGTTTATCTGTTTGTCGGCGGTGCGGTCGGACATGACAAGGATATACTTTGTCCTGCCTGCTACATCGCTGCCCATGGCAACGATGTGGAACCAGCGCAGCTCTTTTGTCTCCTGATGCATATACGCCGCATCCCACTCGCGCTGTTCCCCGCGGTGAAGCCTCTCCAGAAAGTTCTTGTCACGGTCCGGGTCGTCTTTCGGGTGCAGGTTCGCCAGAACATGGACATCCTGCCGCACTTCTTTCCACGGGATGCCAAGCAGCCGTTCGACGTTGGGGCTGACATAATCCACCTTGGAGGTTTTTGCGTCCAGCATCAGGAAAACGTCGTCCACGTTCAGCGAAAGCTTTTGGAACAGCTCGTCCCGGTACAGGATCTCAGTGTCCTTCCGGCGCAGGGTCGTATGGCTTCTGCGCAGGATCAGCAGGATGATCAGCACAGCAAGGCCAAAGGCGATGCTCGCCACGATCTGCACCGTGTGGAACCACAGCTTATCCAGACTGGCATTGACGATGCTGACCGGCACAAGCCCCACCATCGTCCAGTTCTGGACCGCGGTATTCTCGTAGACCAGATAATAACTGATGTCGCCCAGTTTGACCCTCAGGTTTCCGCTGCGGCCCTGCGCAAAATCATCCGAAAGGGCAAGAATCTGTTCCTCAGAAAGGTCGGAATGGTCGCGCAGCATCGCAATGAAGTTGTAAATAATTTCCTTGCGGTTTACGGAATTGTCGATGACCACCCGCCCATCCGGGTAGATCACATAGTTGCTGGCATTGCCCTGAAAAGCAGAGTTGTCCAGCAATCGCAGCACAGCATCATTATAATAGGTGATGGCAACAGCATCGTAGGCAAAGCCCCGGTAGCTGCCCTGCGTTTCGGGGCAGATGAACGCAAGCATCGGGGCTTTGCCGGGCAGCGCCGTATTCACGACGATATCCTCGCCATCGGAGAGCTTTTCGTCCAGATTGGTCTGCAGGCCAAGGTAGCCGGTTTCCCCGGTCACGGTCGTGTAGTTGCCGTCATAGGAAAGAAAGTAGAAGTCAACAAATCCGGTTGCCTGCTGTGCTTCCTCGATATATGCCTGAATTTCATCCTCATTCGAGGTGCTTTTCAGAAAGCCGTTGTACAGATGCAGATAGGTCAGGTTTTTGCGCACCATCTCTTTCAGCATACTATTGGATTTATACAGTACCTCTTCCAGATGCGAGGTGCTTTCCTGATAGATGGTCTGCGACACAAACGAGATGTACCGGACGCTGAAACCGGCTGCCAGAAAGACCAAAAGAAGGATGGCAGCGGCGGCAAGCAGCCACTTGTGCCGGGAATAGCAGCTGCGTTTGGATTCGTGCTTTTCGTCTGCCATCCCGCTCACCTCAGTGTCATGTAGTTTTCAGGCTCTGCAAGCACTGCCTTGCCGCCGGAAACGTAATCTGTCCATGTGGATTTTACCCACGCATCTTCGCCCGCAGACGTGCCGCTTTCGCTCGCAGGCAGCGCTGCCATCTGCTTTTCCGTTGCAAGGCAGGTCACGGTAACGGTGTCGCCATCCCCCAGCGGCTGACCGTTCCGGGTGATGCCGGTCAGGGTATAGCTGCCGTTTGCCTCTTTTACCTCCACGGCAATGCCGCTGACCACCGGCAGAGAGCCGCGGTTGAAGGGCACAAACCCGCCCTCGCAGCCTTCCACAAAGGCGCGGACGGTCTCTTTCAGCTCCGCACCGGTCATGGTGCGCTGGCGGGACATCAGACCGTTCGGCATGATCATGGAAGCCGCCATTTTCTGGTTATAATCCGCCTGCAGCACACTGCCGGTAAAGCTGTTTGCGGTGGCAAGCAGCACATCGGTGCCATACACGCCGCGCAGCGTGTTTGCCATCACGGAGAAGGCAGCGCTGCCGCCGTTTGCGTGGAATACGTTGGAATAGGCCTTCCCGGAGGTCAGCACGGTCTCGTTGTCGGCAGGCTCCTCTTCGGCAAGGAGCTTGGCATTGAAGGCCTGATACGCCTGCGCAGCGGTAAGCTCGCCTGCAATCATTTTGGAGACCACATCCTTGGAAACGGCAAAGAAATCGTTGGAGGCGATGCGGATATACATGTGGTTTTCTTCCACTACGCTGCGCACGTCTTTCAGATACTCGGTCAGGCGCAGGGGGACGTTCTGGCTGTAGCTCAGTACGTCCTGCCCCTCCGAGACGATGCGGTTCTGCGCCTGTTCGGAGAGCATGACGTTCAGCACCTTCATGGCTTTTTCGCGGCGCGCAGTGTCCTGCTCCAGATCCCGGTTCAGGGCAACTTGGAAATAGGGGGTGGTCATGATCCACTGTTCGCCGTTCTGGCTGAAGAAGGGCAAAAAGGTGGTGTCGATGCCCTCATCCTGAAACATCTTCACGCCGGCAGAGCTGCCAAAGTACATGGCAACTTCTCCGTTCCGGAACATCCCGGTCACATCGTCGTAATTCAACGCAAGATCGTCTGCCGTAAGGTGGGTATCCTGAATGAACTGCTCCATCCGCTCAAATGCCCCCGGCCACACGGTGTCGTCCAGACCGACCCGTGCGGTGTTGGCGGGGTCGCTGTAGGCAGTACGCCACTTGCGCCCCGCGGTGGTGGTAAGCTCGGCAGCGGAAAGCCCCTGCAGCGTTTCCATGCAGGTGTAGTCGTAGGCGTAATCGGCGGTAAAGCCGCGGATGCCGATCTTTTCAAAAGCCTGACAGGCCGCTGCAAAGCTTGCGTAATCGGTGGGCAGGGGAATATCGTACTGCTCAAAAAGGCTGCGGTTGACCACAAAGCCGTGGGCATCCGCGCACACCGGCAGCCAGTTCACACTGCCATCCTCGTTTTTGAAGCTGTTGAGGTAGGTGTTGTACACAGCGCCCGCCTCATTGGTCATGGCAAGGTTCATCAGGCTGTCCTTCAACGGTGCCGCATCGTGCAGCGAGAAGCGGCAGCAGGTGATGATATCCGGCAGACCGCCGTTCTGCTGCAAAAACTTGTAAAAATCCAGATCGTTGTTGCCTACGATGAATTCAATGTTCACGTCCGGCAGCTGCGCCTGAACATAGGGCGCATAGTTTTCGTACAGGCTGGTGCTCCACAGATACACCTGAATGGTCTGAGCGTCTTCCAGCTTCTGTGTTCGTTCCGCATCTTTTCCGCTGCATCCGGTGAGCAGGGATAGCCCCATCACCAGTGCCGCAAGCATGGAAAATAGGCGGCGCAATGTTTTTGTTTTCATCCGATCCT
Source organism: Faecalibacterium sp. OF03-6AC (assembly GCF_003478175.1). Taxonomy (NCBI): domain Bacteria; kingdom Bacillati; phylum Bacillota; class Clostridia; order Eubacteriales; family Oscillospiraceae; genus Faecalibacterium; species Faecalibacterium sp. OF03-6AC. The sequence continues at coordinate 83,877 of NZ_QUEN01000009.1, forward strand.
TCTCCTCACACTTCTTGGGCAGCCATCGTCTTGCGGTTGGCTGCTTTGGCTTACTGATCATACATCACCGCCCGCAAGAGTGTGCGCTGTAAAACCCACCCACGGAAAGGATGCCGCAATTTTTGCGTCTTTTCTGTTTTGCGCTCTCCCTCTACCGCGAAGGGGCACAGAATGACAGAGATATAAAAATATTTTACCACTCCCATGAAGGATTATCAATAAAATTTCATAGATTGATCCATAAAAACTGTAGGGGATTACAATAGATGTGTTACAAAGTGAAAAAGACGAATGAGTCGTTCTGTGGTACAGTTAAATTGCTACACCAAACATCACAGAAACACATCATTGACAAACCTGCATTGTGAACTCAAGGAGCCTGTCCAAAAGAAAGCATAAAAATGCGCATAACGCCCTATGAAATGGTGTTGCGGGGCGTTTTATTTTGCCTTGTTTTGTGGGCGATGTTGCGGTTTATGCTGCGGTTTTGCGAAAACTTGCGAGACTAAATAAAAAAATCCTACGGAATTACGATTTTAAACGTAAATTCGTAGGATTTCTGGAGCTACTGACCTGATTCGAACAGGCGACCTGCTCATTACGAGCGGGCAAGGAATTGAGAATAAAACACATAAATACGATAAAAATATAAACAACGTGCGCCACTTTTGCGCCACTGCAAATTAGCCGGTCTGTTTTTTGAGATAGGAGTCCAGACGATTGATCTTCTTTTTCTTGAATTTTTTGTCAAGAGAAGTGTAGATGCCGAGGGTGACGCTGATATCCTTATGACCCATTTGATCGCGGGCGGTGAGAACATCGACTCCGGCAAAGTACATCAGGGTACAAAAGGTGTGCCGCAGCTGGTGAGGTGTAAAGGGTTCAATGCGCATGGGCAGGCCGCCTGGGCGCTTTTTGCTTTCTTCGCCGTGATAGCCGTACTTTGCATTTAGATCGGCCATGTAGCTGCTCCACAGAGTTTTCCATGCCTGCTCTGTCATGCGGTGGCCCTTTACAGTATGCAGTACATACAAGCAATCGTCTTGTTGAGTTTTGAGATAGTCCACAAGGATCTTTGGAATATTAACGACCCGGACACCGGCTTCTGTTTTGGGATCCTTGATTTTTTTATCCTTGAAATTATAACCGCTGTGAACGGTGATCGTGGCTTCTTTCAAATCGACATCGGCCCAGGTGAGGGCGGTAGCTTCGCCGCGGCGGAGACCTGAGTAAAGCAGTAGCATGGCAGCACGCTGGGCGCGGTGAGGCATTTCGCGGATCCACTGCTGCTGTTCCTCTGTGATAGGCTCACGGTGCTCAGGATCAGCACCGGCAGGGCAGGTGGTTTTAACAATGGGATTGTATTGTACCACTTCTGGGATAGCGAGTTCATAGGCAGCCTTGGCGCTGCTGCGCAGATTGGACAGCGTGAAGTGGGACAGTGGGGGGTTGCCATTGTGCCACTTGGCCAGAGAGTTAAGAACCCGCTGAAAGTCGGCAGTGCGAAGGTCTGCTGCAGGCTGATCCAGAAGCGGACCCCAATGGTTTTTATTGTCTTCATAGCGGTCGAGACTCTTTTGCCCGATGCCTTTGGCTGTTTTGGCAGCAATCAGGTTATCGTACAGAGTGGCAAGGGTGGCTTTGGATTGGGCGGGATCCATTCCCTTGCCCAGTGCTGCGCGGTAAGCTTCGGCAGCAGCACGCGCTGCCTTTGCGGTGGAACCATAAAAGCTTTTGTATTTGGGCTTACCGGTTTCATCTTTGCCGATGCAGACACGGTAGCGGTAACGGCCATCGGAACCTTTTTTGTTTGCCATGTGTACACACCTCCTCTGAAAAAATTCTGGGTTGCAGAAGGATCATATTGGATTTACAATAGAAAAGCGGAGACGCGACGGGATTTGCAAGGCATTCCATGATAGAAACTCCTACTTTTCTTTTGGACAGACAGCAGAGCAGAGAACCCCTTGGCTGGAAACAGCTGAGGGGTTCTTTGCGTTTGTAAAAAAGGAGCGCCGGGTGGGCGCTCAAAAATCAATGGACGGTTAAAATATCAAGCCAATTATCAGGAAAACCCAATTCAGAAAGTTGAGCAGAGGGATGTGCTATAAAGCAATCATGAACGGCGTTGACAAATGCGCTGCGGTCAGGAATGGGAAGTAAATGCCAAAGAGCATATACATATCCGAATGGTTTTGTGCCGTAAGAATTGATGGATTTAGGCATTCTTGCGGGAGGATTAACACGCTGTCGATGATAAAAGCGGGAACCATGTGCAGCGATGTTGCGAGCAACAACAGCACAATGAGTCCAGTTTTCAATGTATTCACGAGAAGAAATACCATAGAACTCACGAGCAATGGCAGCACGGTCTTCCGGCAGCAGGTTACGGTACATCATAGAAACCTGATCAAAGGTCAAAACCTCAACGATAACCCAAACAGGATATACGTCGTTCAAATCCTTATGATGATGTAAAACAAATGGTTCATCTTTTCGCAAGCCGAGAGATTTGGAAAGGCCATTCAAAAGTTTAGCGTGCCGCCAGGGATCTTCAAAATGATTTCCATCCAGATAGCCGACCGGACCGTATTGGCGGGCATGGTAGTAAGCAATATAGGCTTTGAGGTTGGTTTCTGCAATAGCTGCAGCGTGAGAGATAGCAGCACGAAACTGTTCATCAAACTGATAAAGGTCGATGATTGTAGAAAAAGATGAGTCCTTTAAAAATTCATCTTCTCCAGTAGAAGGACTTTTGTGCCGCAGCGTGAGGGAATAGGCACTCAGGCGATAATAATTCTTTTCCCGAAGCCACTGAAGGGCCAAAGCATCATCGGCAATTGATAAGCCGCGCCTTTTCAGAATTTGGAGCTGCTGCTCATAGGTACAAAAAGATTTTGTTTCAGGCATATTGGACATCCTCAAAAATTGACATAAAAAAAGACCCGCCATGATACGCATAGATGCAATGCACCCAGAGGCTTAGCGGGTTCCGTTACATGTATTATACGCTTTGGCCCGCCGATTGTAAACAATTTTTACAGCGAAAAGTTGCGAGAGCAACGGAAAAATTTAAAATTGGGGCTTGACAAGCAATAAAAATTCAAGATTTCTTCATGAACAAGACATAAATGAGCTGCTTTGGTCGAAGGCAAGGCAGCTTATTTTTTATACTTTTACACTTTACCACTTGGAAGGTGGTTTAATTTGGTGAGGCTTCAGAAAAACCGTCTCGGTAGCCTTCTGAGTAACCATCGCCGAAACCGCTATCGTAACCATCATCATAGCCTTCATCATAATTGTTACGAATGGTTTTGTTTTCATTTAGACAAAACTCATAGCCTGCTGACCAGCCGCTGTTATAATCTTTTTCCTGTTTGTCTTTGCGCCCGGCATTCCAGCCCTCAGAATATCCATCGTTCTGGGCGTCACGGACTGCCTTTTGATAGTACGGTGATTCAGGCTTGTAAAAGTTATACTGGCCTTCGCCGACACGAATGCCAAAATACAAACCGGTGCCCAGTATAAAAAGAAAAAGTAAAATTCGTAAAATAATGCGCTTTTTGTCAGAATCCACAATGATATCCTCAAATACACTACAGCTGCCGAAAGGCAGCTTATTTTTTATGCTTCTTTTGTGCCCAGGCCAGACGAAGCATATTTTTTATAGCGCCCGGTGAGCACCAGATCATCTACATAATCCACGGCCTTCTGCTGGCCTTCCTCATTGAGCTGATCGAAGGACGACAGCAGCGCGGACTGCTGGGGGGTAAGAGAACGGGATTCGGAAACGTCTAACGAAAAGCTGTCCTGGTACAAGAAATTTGGCTCTACCTGAAGAATGTCAAAAATTTTTAGAAGAACGTCCCATTTTGGACTGCTGACACCGTTTTCATAGTTTCCTATAGCGCTTTTTGTAACGCCAAGCTTTTCTGCTAGGTCCTGCTGTGTAAGACCGGACTGCTCACGGGCCTGTCTGAGACGGGTTGCGAAGGACACTTGTAACACCCCCTAAAATTGTCGTTCTATGGTCAGTATAAAGGCGCTGCCTTGAAAAGTCAAGATAAAAGTACAAGAAATTTGTACAAAGCTCTTGACGAAACAAGAAACTTGTGCTACTGTAAAAATGTCCAAGAAACTTGTACATGAAAGGAGCGTATGAAATGAGTGCAACGGACATGATTTACAAAATTATTGATGAAAAATGTTTGAAACAATCTGCGGTGGCAAGGGCGGCAGGGTATGACCCGAAGAAGTTTAACGCACTGCTACGTGGCAGGAAGCGGCTGACATCAGACGATGTTGTACCGATTTGTAAGGCACTGGGAGTTACTCCGAATGAACTTTTCGGAATTGACCACCCCACCACCCCGGAGAAGAGCGCATGAAAGGAGATAACCATGGAGCGTTATGTGATCGTGATCCCGGCGGACGAGGAGCAGAAGGCACGGCTTGTGCGCTGCGATGACGGGGATACCTGCAAACTGGAGACGCTGCAGGAGCTGGTGGGCGGCTGCATTGAGACCGCCGAAAGCTGCCTTGCAGCGAACTGGGCGCGGGAGGATGTGGACAGCATCCAGCTGATCGTGAACGAAGAAGGCCTTTTGCAGGAACTGCCCTTCAACGAGCGGGCGACCGACCTGTACCAGTACCGCTACATGAGCGGCATTGTGGGCACGGCGGTGCTGATGGCAGCGCGGGAGGACGAGCTGATCGGCTTTGCAAAGCCGGTGTGCGAGACCATCTGCGGCGAGTGGGACCTTGCGCTGGAGGAAGCGGGCGAAGAATGCCGGTGCCAGACCTTCAGCCCGGACTGAAGGGAGGGATAACCATGCGGAAGGCGCGAATTTATGATGCACGGCAGCTGCCGGCATACCTGAGCACGGCACAGTACGCCGAACTGATGAGCATTGACAAAAAGACGGTGCAGAAGATGTGCCGCAGCGGGCTTTTGCCTGCCGAAAAGGTGGGACCGCGGCTGTGGCGCATTGACAAGAACCGGGCACTGGAACAGGGAGCGCTGGACCGAACAAACAAAAAGCCCGCCGGTGCGCCAACACCGACGAGCCCAAAGGGTGATGGAATTTGAAAGCCCCATCGCCCTTAATGATATCACATCAGAAAGGATTTTACAAATGAAAGGTATTTTAGCTGAACCGGGCGCAGAGCCCGTTGTCACCACCCTGCCGGACAGCCTGTGGGCCATTGAGAACCGGCTGGGCACCCGCAGTGAGATGATCGTACTGCCCCGCACCCCGGCGGTGCTGTTCGTGGGCCGGTACGATGGCCCCATCCAGCCCGCCAGCCTGCTGAATCGGACGTACCGAGGCCGCCAGCTTTACGGCCCTATCCTCTGCTATGGCTGGAAGGGCAACAACATCCAGCCCATGAGCAAGGATGTGCAGGCCGAGATGCTGGACCGCCTCAAGGACACGGAGGTGCGGGTATGACGGACTACATCATCAGTTCCAAACTTTCCAACGAGACGGCTTATGCCTATTACCGTGGACGGCTCTGGCACTGGAACGGCAGCATTTGGAAAGAAAGCCGCATCATGACGCATAGATTTGAGCTGGCCAGAGCGGCAGACAAGAATCTGACTCCGCAAGCATTCCTGACCAACGGCGCGGAGTTCGCCCCGTTGGATGAGTACGAAATCGACTGCGCAATGCTGGACGCGTTGAAAAATGCCAAGCCCTGCAGGAACGCGCCCGTTGAACCGGCGGAAGAACACCCTACCCCATCCGCGCAGTGTTCGGATGCTGCCACTGCTGCGGAAAGCCAAACTGCGGCATCCCCGGCAGCGCCGGAGGGGTCAAGCCCTACGACGGAGACGGCAGATGCTGCCAGCGGCTCCGATGCTCCGGGCAATGCAACCGGAAAGAACACTGCACCATACGCTGGCTCCGGCAGCTCTTCTGACAAGTACCTGACCTTCATCCCAGAGAGCATGGCACCGAAGTTTGATTACTCCGGTTTGTCCGACCAGACGGTGGCTGACCTGCATGCAGGTAGGCGCGGATCTATGATGCGCGGCAGCTGCCGGCATATCTGAGTCCGGCGCAGTATGCTGCGCTGATGGGTGTGAACCTGAAGACCGTACAGAAAATGTGCCGTACCGGGCGACTGCCTGCCGAAAAGGTGGGGCCGCGGCTGTGGCGCATTGACAAGAATGCGGCGCTGGAGCAGGGGGCGCTGGACCGAATAAACAAAAAGCCCGCCGGTGCAGCGAACACCGACGAGCTTACAGGGTGATAGTTTTGAGCCACTATCACCAGAAGTTTAACACGAAACAGGAGGAAACACAAGTGAAACTGAAAGCAACCATCCGGGCAAGCCTGTGGTACATGGCAGCTATGGTGACGGCCATTGGCGCGCTGCTGGTATCCAGCGGCATTGAGCACAGCGCGAACGGCTGGGAAATGCTGGGCTGGGCCGCTGCGGCGCTGATGCTGCTGGCGGCAGCGCTGGCCATGCTGGGCCTTGGCTGCTGTGCGGACAAGGAAAGCCGGAAAGGCAACAAGGCACACAAAGCCCCGGCGGACACGGTGAAGCCGAAAAGCCGGAGAAAGGCGGGCTGAGATGCGGCCACCGATGAACATGACACCGGATGAAACGGAGATCTGGCAGCGGATGGAGCAGCACGGCGAAGAGCTTGTGCGGGATATGGGTGCGGCCCTGCTGCAGGCCGACCGGCTGCCGGAGTGGATGAAGGAATCCGCTGTGAACATGCTGTGCGACAAGCTGGCGGATGCCAGAGCGCTGGCTGCCAGCTGGATGAACGACCGCGGGGAGCCGTGAAAGGGAAACGAAGATGATCTTGGAAGAATACCGTGCCCGGATGGCCGAAGAGCTGAAAAAGCTGGACTGGCAACACCCGGCCGACAAGGAAAGCAGTGCATACCGGCTTTTGAGCGAAGCAAGCCGGGACAAACGGCTGAGCACACAGGACTGGATTGCACTGTTTGAGCAATACCGGGAAGGAGTGAAACAGCAGTGAAGCAGAAAATGAACCTGCGGCAGGAGCTGGATCTGACGCGGGACGGAACTGCGGAAATGACACGCTGGTGCATCATCATTGCGCTGCACCAGTGCTTTGGTGTAGGCAAGGACCGAATGAACCGGATCGAGCTGCGTGCCGAAGAGCTGGGCTTGGAAAGCCTGAACATTGCCATGCAGGCGAACGGCAAAGGAATGCCCAGCACCGACCAGAGCAGGGCGATGCGGGACAACTGGATGCCGGAGGGCGTGGAGCCGGAGTTCCGGGTGCCGGTGCTGCGTGCACCGCGTACCCGGCGGGAGCAGCAGCTGCGCATGGCGGGCGATGTGGCCGCCAGTATGGTATGGACCTTATACGCAAAGACGTGCATGGAGCTGTTGGGATATGGTGCCGGGCGGCTGAACCGATTGAAGCAGGAGGCTCTTGCCAACTACCGGCAGGTGAATGAAGAGGGCCGTGCGGACGGGCTGGATGTTGCCATGGAACATCTGCGCAGATGTGCCTGCGACGCTTTGCAGACCGACGACATTATTGTGGAAGACATCCCGGACGAAGAGCGGGCAAAACAGGCAGACCGGGACTATGAGGAACAGAAAGATGCTTTCTTCCGGCGGAACATGGCCGGAGCCATGGGCCGCTGCGCTGCGCCTGCAGGCACGGCAGTGCTGGCACCGGGTGAGATCAAAAAGAAGATCGAGGCAGTTCTGCAGCAGGCAGCTGCGCCGGAAAGCTGGGAGAGGAGACGTTTAAGATGACGCTGAAGGAAGCCATGATCTACCGTGGCGAAAATGAAAGCACGCTGGCATTGACGCTGGCCACAAGGCCGCTTGATGTGCGGCGATGGTGCAAGCCCGGCGGGCTGGAAAAGCTGAGCGCCCAGAGGCTGCAGCAGCTGGCAAAAGCGCTGGACGGCGGGGTGCTGATCACCGAAGACGGTGCGGAGTTTGAACTGTATGGAGGAAGAGTGTGAGCAAGGACAAATACAGAATGACCCGCAAGCAGATCGAAAAGAAGCTGGCGGCAAAGTGTGGCGTGCAGGTACGCGAAGTACACGAGGTGATCATGAAAGACGTTGCGAACCCGCTGAAGCGGAGGCAGGAAGCATGGCAGACGGCAAAGCACCGGTATGCGCAGCAGGAGGTGCGCCGGTGACAAAGCAATACGTTTACAGCTTGTACGACGCAAAGACCGGAGCACTGCGTGCAAAAGGCACACCGCAGGAGCTGATGGAACAGGGATACTACAACCGCGCTGAAAGCGTATGCACGGGCTATGCCCACCAGAAGAAGAAAAAAGCAAAGCCGAAAAAGTGGCGGCTGGAACGGGAAGAAAAGCAGCCAAAGCCGAAAGCAGAACCGGACCACAGGACCGGCACCCAGATGCGGGAGGTATGGTTTTACAGCATGTTTGACGCGGACGGAAACCTGTTGCACGAAGGCACGGCCGCAGAGCTGGTAGAAAAGGGACTGTTTAAGAACACACAGACCGTGACGAATGTTTTTTATGCCGGGCACTGCAGGCCGCAGGGCATTTACAGCCTGACACGGAAGAGGATACGGCGGGGCGTGCTGTGCAATGCGCCGGGAGCCAGAAGCAGCGTGCCGAAAAAGAGCAGGCCGCCGATCACGGGAATTGAGAAGCCGGACGAGCTGCAGCGTGCTGTGCATGAGCTGTGCCTTTACAACGCTGCGGCCCGGAAAGCAGGCAAAAAAGAGCTGAGCTACGGCTACTGGGCTGCAGAGGGAAAACCGGAGGCACCGGCATGATCACATGGTGCTGCAAACCAGACTGTCCGGGAAGGAACCCGGCGTGCCATGGGACGTGCAAAAAGTACAAGGCATGGGCGGCTGCGGTGAAAGCAGAAAAAGCCTACACAAAGGACATGGTATCCCGGGACAGAGTGAACCGGAGCGACTACGTAAAGGAAGGCTGGATGGCGCACAAAGGACAGCGCAGACGAAAAAGATAACAGAGGAAGCCCCTGGCAAAAGGATGCCGGGGGCTTTGGCGACAGCGCAGCAGGATAAAGTCTGCCGGGTGCTGCCGGAGCGTACCGGCGGCAGGCGGGAGCCTTTATACCATTTATTTTATAGCAGGATGAACCGTTTTTTACAGCGTCCGGGGTGGGCGCTTTGGGGAGCTAGTATACCCGTTATTTCTGTGACGGTGATGGGCACAGAAGAGAAAACAAATACCGGCAGCATACCGATGCAGGAGGACGGCCAGATGAAGAAGAGCTACATTCGGGAAAAGAAATACCGGTGCGGCAGCGAGTACATGGCCGTTGGCATTTATGCAGTGACAGATCAGGAGCATCGCAGGCGCGGCAAGAAGCACAAGGAGAGCGACCGGGGCCAGAAAGAGCGGAACAAGCACGCCAGCTTACGCCGCAAGCAGCGCAAGGCCATTGCAAACTTTGGCCGGGACGGCTTTTTCCTGACAGGAACATACGAAGAGTTCTATCTGCCGGAGGATTTTGCAGCCTGCAGGCGGGATGTGGAGAACTACAAGCGGCGGGTGATCGGTGCCACGGTAAAGCGTTTTGGTGTGAGCCGGGACAAAGTGCGGCTGATGCTATGGGCGGTGCGCAAAGGCGAAGCTGGACGGCTGCACATGCACGGCTTTGCCGAATGTGTGGGGATGGGAGCTGCTGACCGGCGGGAATGGCGCGAAATGCTGGAAGATCTGTGGCGGCGGCGCGTGCCGGGAACAGGCGAGTACGAGCCTTTGGGCACCATGAACGCCGACCGCATGGACATGAAGAAGCTGCTGGGCGTGGACGGGCAGGGCAAGAACGGGACCATAGGCTACATATACGGCCACAAAGAGCGGGCCTGCATTGAAACACGCAATCTGAGCCAGCCGGAAGAACTGGCACCCAGCGACACGAAGTGGAGCCGCCGCCAGCTGCGCAAGGGCTGCACCGAATGCGCAGAGAATGCCTACTGGTGGGAGCAGCACTATCCGGGTTTTGAGGTGGTACAGGTGATGATCTATGACCCCGGACAGCTGTACGAAGCGGACAGGCCACGGCCAGACGGATGGGAGGCCACCGAAGCGCAGGCGTATCTGATCCTGCGGCGGAGAGGGTTTGCGAAAGTTCGCACCTGACAGATAAAATTATTTTATTTTGCGTGTAATAATTGCGCGAAACGCGGAGAAATACACAAAATCAGCGTAAAAATGCGCGGACAGTGACGGAAACGGGCCGAAACTGCGAATGAAGGGAAATTTTGGAAAGCAGATAGAGCCGTGAAAGGCGGTGGACGAGTGACCAGACAGCAGAAGAAGGCTGTGAGAAAGGCGCTGCGGCAGTACGGGCGCAAGCAGAAAGCAGCGGACGCGGCAGGCTGTGCGGCCGCAGGGCCGGACCCATGGGGACGGGTGATCCGGCAGGTGCTGGACTACTATGCCGAGGTGGACGAGACCTGTGCGGATCTGCTCAGGCTGCGGTATCTGGAAGAGCGGCCGGAGGCGGAAACAATCGAAAGGCTGCACATTGGGCGGACGACCTACTACCACAAGGAGCTGGAAACGCTGAGCACGGCAGCGGTGTTTGCTGCAAAAGCAGGGCTGATCTGAAACACTGGGTGCGGATGCATCCGGTGGTTTTGTGATGCAACAACGACGACCGCCGCCAGTGGCGGAAACAGGGAGGAGTTGTTGGGGCCGTGGCCAGCAGGATGCAAGGCCCGCCCCAAGGGCCGAAGCAGACGCTGGGAGCCACAACCCGTACTCGCTGCGACGACCGCAAAATGTCCGCAGTGTTTTTGCAGGCTGTTTGGTGGTAGGCTGAAAGCAACAGCACAGGAAGGAGGGCCGGGCATGGCTGAGCGCAGATACTGCAAAAACACCGTGCCGGGCAGGCAGGGCCGGGGCAAAAAGTACCCGGCAAAGGTGCGGGCCGAGGTGGTGATGGCCATGATCGGCACAAACTCCATCTGTGCGGTGGCGAGAAAATACGGTGTGCCGGAGAGCACCATCCGCAGCTGGGTGGCAGAGGAAGCAAAGAAGCCGGACGGAGAATTTGCAAAAGCACGGGCCGAAGCGGCGCGGGAAATCGCAGCCAGAGCGGCGCTGGGCGCAAAGGCACAGGTGAGCTACCTGCAGCAGCGCGCAGCAGAGAACCAGCGCGCCGCCGAGATACGGACGAAGCTGCAGCAGCGTCTGGATGAGGATGCACGGGCCAAAAACTATGAGCTGGGCGTGCTGCTGAAGAGCGAGGAAGAAAACCTGCAGGACGCTGCCGAGACAGGCCTTGTGATACGCAGCGCACCGGGGACCTACGACCGGCAACTGACGGACGAAGAGCGCACCGAGCTGGAAAAGCAGCTGGAGCGGTACGAGAGCTTTGCCATGAGCGACAAAGACGCGGCCAAGGTGACAGCGGTATTGCTGACAGCAGCAGAAAAGGCTGCGGCACTGGTGCCGAAGGACGAAGGCAGCGGCCAGAGCGCGGCCCCGGCGGTGCTGATGGAGCGGCAGGACGAGGGCGGGCAGCAGGAGGTGGTGCTGGATGGCAGCGGAACTGTATAAAAACCGGCTGGTCATCTGGCGGCCGCAGCCCAAGCAGGCAGCCTTTATGCGCCGCAGCGAGGACGAAGCGCTGTACGGCGGGGCAGCAGGCGGAGGAAAGAGCGATGCACTGGTGATCGAAGCACTGCGGCAGGTGGACATTCCGCACTACCGCGGGCTGATCGTGCGGAAAACCTACCCGCAGCTTTCGGAGCTGATCGACAAGACGATGCAGTACTACAAGCCGGTATTCCCGAAAGCGCGGTACAACGCTTCCAGCCACGTATGGACCTTTCCGAGCGGGGCGAAGATCTACTTTGGCAGCATGTTCCGCACACAGGACAAATACAACTATCAGGGCAAAGCCTTTGATTTTATCGGCGTGGACGAGCTGACCCACTTTACCTGGGAGGAATACAGCTACCTGATGAGCCGCAACCGACCTACCGGACCAGGCACGGCAGTGTACATGCGGGCCACGGCGAACCCCGGCGGCATTGGCCACGGATGGGTGAAGGCGCGGTTCATTACACCGGCACCACCGGGCACGAGAATGGTGCAGCTGGTGGATGTGAAAAAACCGGACGGCAGTATAGAAAAGCTGCGGCGGACAAGGGTGTTTATCCCGTCCACGGTGTTTGACAACAAAAAACTGCTGGAAAACGACCCGGGGTATCTAGGCACGCTGGCAAGCTTACCGGAAGCGGAAAAGCAGGCGCTGCTTTACGGCAACTGGGACAGTTTTAACGGGCAGGTATTTACCGAATGGCGCAACGACCCGGCCCACTACGAGGATCAGCGGTGGACGCACGTGATCAAGCCGTTCCGCATTCCGGCACACTGGCGCATCTGGCGCGGGTACGACTTTGGCTATGCAAAGCCTTTTTCCGTTGGCTGGTATGCAGCGGACGAGGAAGGGCGGCTTTACCGTATCAAGGAGCTGTACGGCTGCACCGGCGTGCCCAACGAAGGCTTGAAGATAGACCCGGTAGAGCAGGCGCGGCGCATCAAGGAAGCGGAGGAAAACGACCCAATGCTGCGCGGGCGGCACATTACCGGCGTGGCAGACCCGGCTATCTTCAACGAGAGTCAGGGCGAGAGCATTGCGGCCATGCAGGAAAAGCACCCGAATTACATCTTCTGGACACCGGGCGACCACACGCGACTTGCAGGCAAGATGCAGCTGCACTACCGGCTGGCATTTGACGGCGAGGGCAGGCCGATGTTTCAGGTATTTGATACCTGCAGGCATTTTATCCGCACCATTCCGAACCTTGTGTACGACGAGAGCCGGGTGGAAGACATTGACACCACCCAGGAAGACCACATTTACGACGAGTGCCGGTATGTGCTGATGGAAAACCCCATCAGCCCCAGAAAGACCGAACCGGTGCAGCCGATGAAAGATGACCCGCTGGACATGGACAGACGTAAGAGCCGGACGCGGGTGATGAGGGTGTGAAACGATTTGAATGCCCACCGCGTGCGCTCTGGGCATATGCAGCGGAATTTGATTTTTATTTTTCGCATTTGTCGCGGCCTGCGGGCCGCTCCGAATGCATTTTCACGAGAAGAGACCCTAGCGATAAACGGCATCAGGAAAAAGGAGCGGGAACGTGGACGGAGGAAAATTTGAACAGTTTATCAAGCACTTCGATGAAGCACCATTGGTGGGGGAAAACGGCTTGACGACAGAGCCGGAACTGCCCGCACAGCAGGTGATCGGGGAAGAGGACATCCGCAAGGCAAACGACATTTTGCAGAAATACAAGGCCGGAAAAGCAGCCCTTGACAAGCGCATTGTGGATAACGAATTGTGGTTTCGCATGGGGCACTGGAAAAATTACGAAAACAAGGAAATGCAGGGTAAGCCCAAACCTTCCAGCGGATGGCTGTTCAACAGCATTGCCAACAAGCACGCCGATGCCATGGACAACTACCCGGAACCGAACGTGCTGCCGCGGGCAGAGGACGACGAGAAAACAGCAAAAGCGCTTTCCAAGATCCTGCCCACGGTGCTGGAGCAGTGCGACTACGAGACCGTGTACAGCGACACATGGTGGCGCAAGCTGAAGACCGGCACCGGCGTGAAGGGCGTGTTCTGGGACCCGGCGGCGCGCGGCGGGCTTGGCGAGATCTGCATCCGGAGCGTGAACCTGCTGATGCTGTACTGGGAGCCGGGCGTGGAAGATATTCAGGACACGCCGCACCTGTTCAGCCTGAGCCTTATGGACAATGACCAGCTGGAAGGGCGATACCCGCAGATGGCCGGGCACACGGGCAGCAGCATGGATGTGGCAAAGTACATCCACGACGACAGCATTGACACCAGTGACAAAAGCGTTGTGGTGGACTGGTATTACAAAAAGGCCCTTGAGAGCGGGCAGACGGTGCTGCATTACTGCAAATACTGCAACGGCGTGGTGCTGTATGCCAGCGAGAACGACCCGCAGTATGCCCAGCGTGGCTTTTACGACCACGGAAAATACCCCTTTGTGTTTGACCCGCTGTTCCGGGAAGAGGACAGCCCGGCGGGCTTTGGATACATTGATGTGATGAAGGACACCCAGACCGCCATTGACGAGATGAACCACGCCATGGACGAAAACGTGAAACTGGCTGCAAAGGCCCGTTATGTGTTGAGCGACACAGCGGGTGTGAACGAAGAAGAACTGGCCGACTTTGGCAAGGACATCGTGCACGTGGTGGGCAGGCTGACGGACGACAGTTTCCGGCCTTTGCAGACCAATGTACTGAGCGGCAACTGCATCAGCTACCGGGATGCACGGGTGAGCGAGCTGAAGGAAATCAGCGGCAACCGGGATGTGAGCCAGGGCGGAACCACCAGCGGCCTGACAGCGGCAAGCGCCATTGCGGCTTTGCAGGAGGCGGGCAGCAAACTTAGCCGCGATATGCTGAAAAGCGCGTACCGGACGTTTGCAAAAGAATGCTACCTTGTGATCGAGCTGATGCGGCAGTTCTACGACGAAGAACGGGTATACCGCATTACCGGCGAGAGCGGCGGCGTGGAGTATGTGCCGTTCAGCAATGCGATGCTGCAGGCCGTGCCCGGCGGCAATGTAGGCGGTGTGCAGCTGGGCGACCATGAGCCGGTGTTCGACATTACGGTAAGCGCGGCAAAGAAAAGCACTTTCAGCCGCCTTTCTCAGAACGAGACGGCAAAGGAGTGCTACCAGCTGGGATTCTTTGCACCGGCCAACGCCGATGCTGCCCTTGCTGCGCTGGAAATGATGGACTTTGAAGGCATTGAGAAGGTGCGGGAGAGGGTGAGCCAGAACGGCACGCTGTACCAGCAGCTGCAGCAGATGGCACAGCAGATGCAGAAGATGGCCGCCATCATTGACCAGCAGAACGGCACCAACGTGAGCGCAGCAGCCAGCGCGGCCGGACAGGCTGCCGGTGCTGCCGGAACAGGGGGCGGCGGGACCGCGGACGCGAAGAGCACCACCAACAGTCTGGGAGATGTGGTGGGCGAAAGTGGGAGCAACAGTATGGCGACCCAGGCCGCAAAGCGGGCCATGGACGTGAATAACCCGAACAAGGAGTAAAGGAGAAAAGCAGAATGATCACCATTATTTACGACAAAAAAGGGAAGGACATGAGCCTGCAGGCATCGGGACACGCGGGCTATGCGCCGAAAGGACAGGACATTGTGTGCGCGGCGGTGAGCACACTGATGCAGAGCCTGGCTTACAGCGTGGATAGCGGCACTGTGACCTGCGACCCGGGCGGGGACAATATCCTGCGTGTACAGGCGAGCTGGAGCCTTGACACTCTGGCGAAGTTTGAGCTGGTGATGGATGGGCTGATGCTGCTGGCGCAGCAGTATCCGGCGAATGTGCGGTTTGTGAACCTGCATGCAAACGATGCGGACAACATGGATCTGCAGCTGTTTGCGGACGGCGGTGCCGGTGACGGGGCCGGAGAGGGTGCGGTAGCTGCAGAGGGCGAAAGCAGCCCGGTGGCACCGCCTGCCCTGCGGCCCGCACAGGAGCGGCTTGCGAAGCGCAGCAGGCCGGGCAAAGCGGCAAAAGTGACGACAGAAAAAAATCTTCAGCCGCCTGCGGGCGGAAGCTCCCTCAATGAGGGAGCCAAAGTCGATGCCGAACGGCTGGCGCAGGAGGAAGCTGAACCGGACAAGGGCAACGAGCAGGAGCAGGGCGGCGAAACCGAAGAAAATGTGCAGCTGACACCGGAACAGCGCCGGAATGCCTTTGCGAAGGCGATGCAGCAGTACCCGGAAGAGTTTGAAGAGGCCATGCAGCATGCTGCGCGGATGGCGGTGCAGAGCATCCGGGAAAACCCGCAGCTGAACGAGCTGGGCAAGGTGCTGGCCGAAGCCTACGGCATTGACATGAGCGACATGGACGGGCTGATCGATGCCGTGAAAAACGGCCGGGTGAAGAACGATGAATATTATGAAACGCTGGCGGCGCAGCGGGGCATCAGCGTGAAAACCGCGCGGGAGATGGACCGCATGGAGGGCCAGCTGCAGCGCGCCAATGCTGAAAAGCAGCAGGCCGAACAGCTGCGGCTGGCCGCGGAGCACCAGCAGCGTGCAGCGGCAGTGCGTGCCCGGTGGGAAGCGGAAGCGGCAAAGCTGAAAAACAGCTACCCGGACTTTGAGCTGGACGAAGTGCTGAACAACCCTGCCGTGGCGGATATGATCCGGCGGGGTGTGGGGCTGGAAGCGGCGTACCGTGCAGCCTACTTTGACCGCCTGATGGAAAACCAGACGGCCCGCACGGCAAAACAGGTGGAGCAGGGCGTGGCGACGCGCATCCAGCAGCGCAGCCAGCGCCCGGCTGAGAACGGGACACACCCCGGCGGCGCGGCCGAGATGAAGGTGGATGTGGCCCACATGACGCGGCAGCAGCGGAAAGAGCTGGCACGCAGGGCACAGCGCGGAGAACGCATTGTGCTGTGAGAGATTTCCCGCGCGAAGAATGCGAGAAAGATAAACCCTTTTGAAGGAGGATAAACAAATGAGCAAGAAGAGACTGAATCTGCAGATGTTTGCGGACGCAAGCGCACAGCTGCAGAACACCACGGGCGCAGCCGGTATGACGGCTGAGATGAAGACCTACTACGAAAAGACCCTGCTGGATCTGGCAGAGCCTGCACTGGTGCATGACCAGTTCGGCGACAGTTACCCGATCCCGGCGAACAACGGCAAGACCATTGAGTTCCGCAAGTATGATGCGCTGCCCAAGGCCACCACGCCGCTGACCGAGGGCGTGACCCCGGCAGGTCAGGCACTGAACGTGACCACCGTGACCGCCGAGGCGCACCAGTACGGCGGCTGGGTGCCCCTGACCGACATGCTGGATCTGACGGCCATTGACAACAACATCGTGCAGGCCACCAACGTGCTGGCAAGCCAGGGCGGCCGTACCATGGACACCATTGTGCGCGATATCCTGAACGGCGGCACCAACGTGATCTATGCACCGAAGATCGGAACGGGCGGCGCGGAGACCGCCGTGACCAGCCGTGCGGATCTGGATGCCACTGCACAGCTGACGGTGGATCTGATCGACCAGGCAGTGGCGCTGCTGCAGACCCAGAACGCAGACACCATTGGAGACAGCTTTGTGGCCATTGTGCACCCGCACACCAGCTACGATATCCGCAAGGACCCGAACTGGATCGAGGCGCACAAGTATGCGGCACCGGAGGAAATCTTCAACGGCGAGATCGGCAAGATCAACAACGTGCGGTTCGTGGTTTCCAGCGAGGCAAAGGTGTGGAAGGGCGATGGCTGCCCGGCGGGGCTGGCTGTGTACAGCACGCTGGTACTGGGTGCTCACGCCTACGCGACCACCGAACTGGAAGGCGGCGGCATGCAGCACATTGTGAAGCAGCTGGGCTACGGCGATGACCCGCTGAACCAGCGTGCTTCTGTGGGCTGGAAGGCCACCAAGACGGCGGAACGGCTGAGCGAGCAGTACATGGTGCGCATTGAGAGCTGCTCGGCACGCTACAGCGCAAAGGCGCTGGCAAACTAAGGAGGAACCAACATGGCAGTAAAGAATCAGGAGACCGAAGCCGCTGTGCAGGCAGCACCGGAAAAGGACACGGAGGTGATCCGGCTGTTCAAGGACAACCAGCGCTACAAAACGCCGGTGTTCGTGGGCGTGAACGGTGAGACCTACCTGATCCAGCGCGGTGTGGACGTGGAGGTACCGAAGGCGGTTGCTGAGGTGCTGCGCCACAGCGAAGAGATGGACGGCGAGGCAATGGCAAAGATCGTGGCGGCGGAAAGCGCTGCTGTGCAGCAGGCGCAGCGCGTGTAAGGCCGCAGAGCACGGCTCTTGCAAAGAAAAGAGCATTTTACAAAATGAAAACAGACACCCGGTACAGCGGCACATGGCTGTGCCGGGTGTTTTTGCAGCAGAGGCGACTGCTGGCTGCGGCAGGAAGAACGCAGGGAGCCGTGACCTGTGCAGCAGGAGCTGAGCGGGAAGGAGACTTGATAAGATGACAGCCGGACAGGCGATAGAACAGGCCGATGAACTGCGGCCGAACAACCAGTTTACGGACAGCCTGAAACAGAGCTGGCTGCGCCAGTGCGATGCCCGGATGCGCACGAGCATTGTGCAGCGCAGCCGGACGGCGGACTTTGATGCTGTGGGTGCGGATGTGAACTGGAACGAAGGGTTGGGATACGAAACGGTGCTGCTGGCACCGGAAGCCTTTTGCCCTTTGTATGTGCACTGGCTGTGTGCGCAGATGGATCTGGCGCTGGGCGAGACAGCACGGGCCATGAATGAGCTGCAGGTGTACAGCGACTACCTGCAGGAATTTGCCGTATGGATGAGGAAGCGGTACGCACCGGCCGCTGGTGCGCAGTGGAGGTACTGAGGGATGATGGACGGAACGAACCTGAACGTGCTGCAGACGAGCCGCCAGATGCTGCGGGCTTTTGGCGGACTGAACGAAGGATACGGCTGCAGCGAGGCAGAGTTCAGCGGGGAAATGAATTTTTCCAGCCGGGGATACCCGGCGCTGCAGACGCGGAAAATGCGCAGGAATGTGCGGACGGTACAGGGCGTGAACGGAATGTACCACCTGAATGGGCTGCTGATCTGCCGCGGAAAGACGCTGGAATACACCCCGGACGAAGAAGCACGTACCGGTGCGGTGGTGCTGGAGAACGTGCTGACCGATGACCGCAAGGCCATGGCGGGCATGGGCACGAAAGTGCTGATCTGGCCGGACAAGGTGGCTTTTGACACGGGCACCGGCGAACTGACGCGCCTTGGCGCACAGTGGGAGATGGGCGGGAAAAGCGTGACCGTGACCCCCTGCGATGCCGAAGGCCGGACATACACCCCGGCAGGTGCGGGCAAGACCGAACCGGAAGAGCCGGAGGACGGACAGCTGTTTTTGAAAAGTGACAGCGACGAAGCCTATGACAGCAATGCGGTGCTGCTGCGCTACAGCGCAAAAAACAAAAAGTGGGTGGAAGTACTGCTGAGCGCGGTGAAGATCCGGTGCCCGGGGATCGGCGGAGTGATCCGGGAGGGAGACACAGTGACCATAAGCGGGATGCCGGACGCAGTGTGCAATGCAGTGGCAAAAGGACTGAACGGTGAGGTAATGATCCAGGCCATGGACGGCGACGAGATGGTAGCAGTGCTGACACGGGCCGAGGACAGCGACCGGTATTACGGAAGCTGGACTGTGACGGAGACCAGTGTGACATGGAAGAGCGCTGACGGCACCGTGACCGAGAACGACGCAGCGGCCGCACCGGTGAAGGTGGAGCGGAGGGTGCCGGAGCTGGACTTTGTGACGGAGCAGGGAAACCGGGTGTGGGGATGCAGCCGGAAGGAAAACACCATTTACGCCTGCGCTCTGGGCGACCCGACCAACTGGTACAGCTATCAGGGCATTACAGCGGACAGCTATGCCGTGAGCGTGGGCAGTGACGGTGCATTTACCGGCGCTGCAAGCTGTCTGGGATACCTGCTATTCTTCAAGGAAAACTGCATCCACAAACTGTACGGCACAAAGCCCAGCGATTACCAGATGAGCAGCGTGCGCTGCCGGGGCGTGGCGGCAAACGCAGCGAACAGCCTGTGCGTGATCGCAGAGACGCTGTATTATCTTTCGCCGGACGGGGTGATGGCATGGGACGGAAGCCTGCCGACAAAGGTATCCGCTGCGCTGGACACCAGCGGGCTGACTGCGGTGGACTGGGCCATGGCGGGAAGCATGGACATGCGGTATTACCTGTACCTGCACCAGAAGGCAGACGGAACGCAGGCTGGACGGCTTTTGGTATACGACACGGAAAAAGGCCTGTGGCACGAGGAAAGCGCTGCAGGCACCGAGATGGTATCCACCGGGCAGCAGCTGTACCTGTGGGACGGCAGCGTACTGTGGGCCGCAGATCCTGACCGGGAAAGCGGCGCGGAGGAAGCAGGGCAGGAAACGGCACTGCAGTTTGAAGCGGTGAGCGGAGACATTGGCCTGAGCGTACCGGACGACAAGTACATCAGCCGGGTGACGGTGCGGCTGGATGCGCTGGCCCACACGGTGGTAACGGTGGCTGCAAGCTATAACGGCGGAGCCTTTGAAACTTTGGGCACCTGCGCAGCAGGGAAGGACCACCAGCGCATCAACCTGCCCTTTGTGCCCCGGCGGGCAGATACGCTGCAGCTGAAGATCTACGGCACCGGGCAGATGGTGCTGCGCAGTGTGGCCTTTACGCTGGCGGCGGCGACCGGTGGGCGCGTGAGCGCGGCACAGCCGAGGAAATGAGGGAAGGAGCGTAGAAATGGCAAGTTTGGCGGGACTGGAAGGCATTGCGCTGCCTTCATTCAGCAGTGAGATGTCGGCAGAAGATGCCCGTGCGCTGCGGAATTACCTGTACCAGCTGACGGAACAGCTGAGCTATGTGCTGACGAACATTGACCGGGAGAACTGCTCGGAAGAATTTTTAGAACGGATGAATGGGGAAGGAGCATAAAAAATGGGACTGTTTGGAAACAATGACCGCCTGAACACGGCACGGTACAACCTGGAACAGTATGAGAAAACGAAGCCTGCAGACTACCAGAGCAAGTATCAGGGCCAGATCAAGGATGTGATGGGCAAGCTGGAAAACATGGGCGATTTTGATTACGACCCGGATGCAGATGCAGCCTATCAGCAGTACAAGAACGAGTACACCCGGCAGGCAAAGCTGGCAAACCAGAATGCGCAGGCGAACGCCGCCGCCATGACCGGCGGCTACGGCTCCAGCTACGGTACGCAGGCGGGACAGAACGCCTATGCCAGAACGATGAACAGCTTGGACAATGTGCTGGACAACCTTTACAGCCAGAGCAAAGCCCAGTACAACACGAAGAAGAGCGACCTGCTGCAGCAGCTGAGCGGGCTGCAGAGCGCGGAAAAGCAGGACTACAGCCAGTACCAGAACGACCTTGCCAACTGGAACGAAGGCCTACAGTACAAAAAGAACGAGTACGACAACGCTTACAGCGAAAAGCAGAACGGGTTGCAGAATTTTATTAACGGGGCGCTGCAGGTGGCAGGCCTTGCAGCGAGGATCCTGCCGCTGTTCTTTATTTGAGGAAAGGAGAAAAGAATGGCGACTATCAAGAGATTGAACGACGCGCAGCAGCGCCTGCAGGACGTGGAAAACGCCATGCCGGGGGCCTACGATGACCAGTATGCGCAGGACATTGCCGATACGCTGGACAAGATGGGCACGGCCAGCGGCGCGGGCTTTGACTTTACCACGGCAGACAGCGGCTACAAGGACGCACTGACACGGATGGTGGGCAATGCAAATGCCGGTGCAGATGCAGCAGCAGCGACCGCAGATTCGCTTTCCGGCGGGTATGGCGCGGACTATGCGAAGAGCGCGGCAGATCAGGCAGCAGCGACGCAGACGGCAAACACCGGCAGCACCCTTGCTGCAGCCCGGGCGGACGCACTGGCCCAGTGGAAGCAGGAGCTTGCCGGTGCGGGCGACCAGCTGGACACCCTGCTGGGACAGCGCGCACTGGAACGCAGCGAGTATGACAGCAGCGTGAGCAATGCAGCAAACTGGCGCAATTACCTTTATGACCGCACCCAGCAGGCACGGCAGGAGAACAGCAACTTCTGGAGCAATGTGTGGAACGCCGTGAAGGGCATTGGCAGCACGGTGATGGAAGGATACGATGCGTACAAGGGGTACAGCCAGCAGAAGTGGGAAAACGAGTTCAAGGAAAAACAGTACAATGACAGTCTGGCACGCACTCAGCTGAGCGATCAGGTGGCGGCGCTGCAGCAGGCCACCGCATACAAACAGGCAGGCTTTGATGATGCAGCGAAAGCAGTGCTGACGAAATATGGCTTGGACGAGACGATGCTGGATACATGGCAGGGCATGAGCAGTGTACAGCAGGATCAGATGGCGGCACTGCTGCAGGGTGCAAGTCTGGCAGGAAGTGGCAATGACACTGCAGCCAAAAACTACCTGCAGATGGCGGGCGTAGATACTGGCAGCATTGACTATTCGCCCACACTGAACCAGCGGCAGCTGAATTACACAGCAAGCCAGCTGGCGCTGAATAACCGTTATAGGACGACCGGCAGCGGGAGCAGCAGAACGGGCAGCACGAAGAGCGGAAACACAAGCTCTGGCAGCGGCAAGACGGGAACGACCGGCTTTACCAACAGCCAGCTGCAGACGATGGCAACAAAATTCTCCGGGATGAAGGAGACAAACCCGCTGTATGACTTCTACCAGAAGACCCTGACGGACGCGGGGTGGCTGAAAAACAGCACGGCGGGAAGCAGCGGCACCAGTGGGCGGGCAAACACCCGCAGCAGTCCGCTGCGCAGCGGACTTGCAACGGCGCGCGGCATGCTGGCGGGTGGTTACAGTCTGGACGATATTGCGGGCAGACTTTCTGCAGACGGCATTACGGACAACACGCTGTCGTCCATTATGAAAATTCTGGAAGCGGAACGATAAAGGAGACCGGCAGTTATGAGCAAATGGACACCGGAAAGACTGAAAAAAGACAGAGAAAGTTGGGAAGCGAAAAACAACAGCCGCGCTACAAACCGGACGGCAAGCACCGGTACAGCTGCGGGAAAAGCAAACACTACGGACAAGTGGACACCGGAACGCATTGCAAAAGCGCGGGAAAGCTGGGAAGCGAAAAGCAGCGGACAGAATGCTGCCAGCCCGGCTGCGGCTGCAAGGCAGAACACCGGCACGGGTCTTGGCGCACGGGTGCTGGCGCAGATGACGGGCGCGGACAGCAGCCACAAGCTGCAGCTGGCAGTGCCGCAGGAAACAGGCAAAACACAGGCATATCCGGGCAAAAGCGGCATTGTGACCGACAGCGGTACAGGTACACGCAGCAGCACTGCGCAGCCGGAATGGCTGAACGCGAAGAGCGCTGCAGCCCCGGCGGCAAAGGTGACGGGAACGGTGCAGCCCACTGAGCGCCAGCGCATTGCAGGCATTGCCAGCGGAGATGAAGGCTGGTATGCACAGACTGCGCAGAAGGTGAGGCAGTACACGGAAGACCTGAAAGCGACGGACGATCTTAGAGACTTTGACCGGCTGAACCAGTGGATGGACGCTGACCCGAAGCACCGGGAGCTTGTGACGCTGATGCGCATTGGCACCGGCGGGCAAAGCTATGCCGAGAAAAACAACGCCATGCAGCCCCAGAGCGTGAGCGGTGCTGCAGCCAGAGCAGCAGTGCCGGAAAAGAGTGCGGGCAGGCGGGACTACACCGATGCGGAACTGCTGGCAAAGGGATACAGCCGCAAGGAAATCAGCGAAGCGCGGCAGTACATTGCCGACTTTGATGCCCTGCCTGCAGGAAAGCGTGCAGCGCGGCGCGCGGCCAATACCATTGGCGGTATTGGAGACACGGTGGCATCCTCGGTTTTTCTGGCGGGTGAGACCGGCGTACAGAGCGCAAAGAATGCAGCAGCGACCAGTGGAAACTGGAAGCAGCTGCAGCAGGATGTACAGAGCGACGACCGGCAGCAGGAGCTGCTGCGCCTGATGACCGGCGGAAAGACACGGTATGCAGCACGGGACAACACGCTGCAGCTGGCACAGAGCAGCGGTGCAATGGCCAGTGCCCCGGCGGCACAAACAACGCAGAGCGATGCCTACACGGATGCAGAGCTGATCGAGAAAGGTTACACGCAGCAGGAGATCGACAACATGCGGGCGCGCATTGCCGGAACGGAAGTGCATGACAGCGTAGACCCAGAGAAGAGCTTTGGTTACCAGCTGTACAAGCGCGGGCAGGATCTGACCGCAGCTGCACAGGCGGGCCTTAGCCCCATTGCAAAGCAGGCGCTGGGCATTGTGAGCAGTGCGGGCGAGAACCTTGCGGTGGCGGCTATTGACCCGGCATGGGTACTGCCGGTGCTGAGTGCGCAGGGCGGTGCGGAAGCCATGGGCCAGAGCATTGAAAAAGGCGAGAGCGCAGGCAAGACGCTGGCCGGGGGCCTTGCAAAATTTGGCGCGGGCTGGGCCATCAACAGTGTGGGCGCAGCTGACCTTGCAAAGACCATGGGCGCAGACTACGCAAAGGATACGCTGGCGGGCAAACTGGCGGACATGGTGCGCAGCGTGACGGCGGACGGCACGCTGGCGCAGCAGTACCCGGCGGTGGCAAATGCCATCTCCGGCGGCATGGACAATGCCATGCAGGCCTTTGTGGAGACCTATGCAGACAAGGCTATTGATGCGACGCTGGGCGACAGCGAAGCGGCGGCAGACCTGTTTAAAAGCGACACCTTTTTAACGGCGCTGGAAAGCGGCCTGGCGGGCGGTGCATCCGGTGCCTTGGGCGGTGCTGTGGGCACAGGGCTTGCAAAGGCGAACGGCGGCGATGCCAGCATTGTGGGTAATGTGAAGCGGGCATACTACGAAGGACAGGTGGAACGGGCACGGCAGGCATTGCAGGACGAAGTGCGGGCACAGGAGCCGGGAACGGCGATGCAGCAGACACCGGAAGAAGCTGCGGCAGGCACCCGACAACCTGCGGCTGCTACACAGGAAACGGTGCAGCCAGAAGTGACGGGGACGACAAGCGGATTTGCGACCATGCAGGATACTGCGCCGATGGTACAGAGCGAAAACCCGGCTGTGCAGCAGCTTGCCGCAGCTGTGCAGGATGGGCAGCTTACGAGCAAGACCATCAACCTATTTACACCGAATGCGGCCAATGAAGCGAACCGCGCTGCCTTTGCGGAAGAATACGGTATTGAGCTGCCGGAAACGGCAGCAAAGACCCGGCAGGTATTGCGGGAAATGACAACACAGCAGCGGGCAGCACAGGCCCCGGCCGTAGCTACCGAAAATGCGACAGTTGAAGCACAAAATACGGCCGCAATTGTAGAAAAAATGGAAGCTGACAGATCTGCGCAGCAGGCACAGACGGAAAGTGAGCTGGGCCGGAGCGGAGCTGCCGTGGAGAACACCGGGGAAAGGGTGGAAAGCAGCCTGGCAGAACAGTCTGGCGGGATGCGGGAAACTTACGGCCTTGAACAGCAGAGCCTGACCACAAAGCAGCGGGAGGTGCAGCAGGAGCTGACCCGATGGCAGGTATCGGATGGGGCAAGTGCGACCATCAGCAGGAACATGCCGACAGAAATTGGAGATGCCGGGCGGTATGCGGCTGCGGCCAGCAGCCTGTACCGGCTGGGACAGATGGAGGATGTGCACACCTTTGACAAGGCTATGGAGCTGGCGCAGGGCATGAGCGGCCTTGCTGTGAACACCGATTACGTGCTGGCACAGGACGGCGGACGGGAAGCGCTGCAGCTGGCATGGCTGCAGGGACACGGAGAACTGGAAGCCGGAAAGATGCAGCGCGCAAGCCTTGGCGGAAGGCTAACGGCGGAAAGCACCAGCGGCAGCGGCCGGGTGCTGTATAAGGGAACGATGCGCACGGCAAACGAGGCGGGCACGCAGCTGATCGAGCTGAATGCGAAGGCCACGAACACCGATGCGGTGCTGAAAACGGTACTGCAGGGCAGCGACCGGGTGAGGGCTTATGTGGACACCGAGACGGCGCGCATTTTCTTCAGCGACCGGGCCGAGGATGTGTTTGGTACGATCTTGCACGAGGACTACCACTGGTACAACTCACTGGATGCAGAGGGTGCGCAGGCACTGCAGCAGCATGCACTGGAATTTCTGGCAAAGAGCGAGGGCTTTGAAAGCATTGACGAGATGATCCGGGGGAAGCTTTCCGACTATGCACGGCAGGGGCTGAGTTACGAGGAAGCCGCAGAAGAACTTGTGGCGGACGCATGGCGCGGCATCTTCAGCGATGAAGCGAGCTTTAAGCGCTGGGTGGAGTTCCAGCGCGGGCAGGCTGAAAAGAACGCAGGCAAGGCAGGCGGCATCCACAAGGTGATGACCAAGGTGAAGGAGCTTTTGAGCGACATCGTGAGCCGCGCAAAGGAAGTGCTGGCAAGAGACCCGGAGAACAAAGCCGCCCTGAAAGCACAGTGCCTTGCGGCGGCAGAAAAGCGGGTGCTGCAGGACGAATACTTTGCCCATGCGGAGAGGGCTATGGACAGCCTGCGCGCCGCAAAAGAAAACGCCGCAGCCCTTGAGAACAAGGGCGCGGCGGAAGGGGCACGATTCAAGTTGCAGGAAGGCGAAGAAACGCTGGAAGAACAACTGAACCACAACCTTGACCAATTAGAACAGATGCATCCTGCGGCTGAAATTACCGGAAAGGAGATCGCGTACGGAGCGACCAACAAAGAAAATGCCGAAAACATTGTGAGATTCTTTGAATCGGTTGGTAGCAAGGTAGAACGTGCTGGATTTGGTACCGTAGAACTGACCCGTAAAGGCGCAAAGGCGACCGTGCAGCATGGGAATGGCCCGGTAAAACAGATCGCTGCTGCGGCTATACCAGATGTTATCCGATACGGTGAACAAGTTGGTTTTGTGGAGAACTGGAAAGGTCGGGAATATAACACATATACCTTTGTGGCACCAGTTATGGTAGATGGCACAAGGATCTACGAAGCGGTAATTGTAAATGAGTACCGCAGCACGAAACAGGGAAACAAATTCTATGTTCACGAAGTTTGCGGGTCGGATGGCAGTTTGCTGGTGCTGGACGATACCGGACACATAAAACAAAAGCAGGAAAGCGCTGACACGGTACTCAAAACCGAGGAGGGCGGTG
Organism: Faecalibacterium sp. OF03-6AC; assembly: GCF_003478175.1. Taxonomy (NCBI): domain Bacteria; kingdom Bacillati; phylum Bacillota; class Clostridia; order Eubacteriales; family Oscillospiraceae; genus Faecalibacterium; species Faecalibacterium sp. OF03-6AC. The sequence continues at coordinate 110,607 of NZ_QUEN01000009.1, forward strand.
AACGCCCGAGCTTTCCTGCTGATACAAGTATAGCACAGGAAACCGCTGAAAACAAGGGAAATGACGGGACGTTGAAGAAAAATATCCGCCTGCAGCTGGCAGCACCGGTGGAAGTTGACACACAGAAAGACCTTGTGGCCGTGCACAACCTGACCGAACAGAACCTGCAGGAAGCACTGGAACTGGGCGGTATGCCGTCGCCGTCCATTGCGGTGGTGAAAGCGCAGGAAGGCCACACAAAGTACGGCCCGATCTCGCTGGTGTTCGGCAGCGATACCATTGACCCTATGGCCAACAGCGCAAACCGTATTTACGGCTCGGACGCATGGACACCGACAAGGCCGAACGTGGAATATGAGGTGAAAGCGGATAAGGCAAGAGAACTGAACACCTATCTTGCACAGCTGAGCCAACAGACCGCAGAGGGGGAATTTGCCCGGAGAAACGTGCTGAGCGGAACACTGGACATGGAAGCCTCTGACAAAAGCCCGCAACAGCTGGCTGAACAGCTTGCCCATAACGATGCTGCAAAGGCGGCGTATCTGGCGGACCGGGGCGAAAACGTGGATGTTGTGATGAAACAGGAGCAGAGGTTCACGGAATCGCAGATCAGCCGATACGAGAAGGTGATGGAAGCTGTTGGCGGTAAGGAGAACCTGCGGGAGATCATCGAGACGGACAGGGCGAATGGAAACCATGACATGGCCAATGCGGTGCTGGAAGAAGTGCGGAGCGCAGAAAAGAACTGGGCCATGCAGGAACTGGGCTGGGATGCGGAAAAGGCCGAAAAGAAGGCAGCAAAGCTGATAGCACCAATGTTGCGTGTCCGGCTGGAAAATGCCTATGAGTATGCAACAACGGAAGATACGGGCGGAAAAATGGTGCAGGACACGGATGCCATGCGGCAGACCCTGCAGGAAAAAGCGCCAGATGCAGACGTGGAAAAATGGCTGCTGCCCAAGATAGAAAAAATTCTTGGAAAGAAAGGCATTTACAATGGTAAGGAACTTTTTACCCGTAACGGAAACCGGCGCAGTTTCGCTCAACTGCACAACCCCTACACACTGGAAAACCTTGTGAACGCCATGAATCAGGAGGATGCACGCGGAAAAGGCGCATGGGGGCTTTCGGCCAACACCCTGATGAGCACAGCAACGGCAGAATATGAAACACTGGAAGATGTGCGGGCGGACAAAGACCGGCTGCAGCAGATACCGGAGGAAGAATACAAGGCTTTGCTGGAAAAAGCAGACAGCCAGATCGAAGATGTGGTGGCCCGACTGCGGCGGGAGACTACACCACATACAAGCAGCAGCTACGAGGAACGGGAGATCATTGGTGACGTTCTTTTGCGGGCGGCGCAGGGCAAGCGAACGAGCACAGCGATTGCGAAAGCATTTGCAAAAGAAGGATACAGCATCAGCAAGGACACCGCACAGGTGATCCTGAACCTTTATAACGACGTAGCCCAGATCCCGACAGGGTACTTTGAAGCCAAGCCGCAGCGGGCAGTCGGCTTTGATGAGGTGCGGGCAGCGATTCTGCCAGACAATGCAAGCAAAAGCCTGATCGCAAAGCTGAAGAATGCAGGTGTGCAGGTTGAATTGTACAAAGCAGGAGACGACGCAGGACGTACGAAATTGCTGAATGAGGTGCCGAATGTGCGTTTCCAGCTGGCAGAGCAGGCCAGCCGTGACGCGAAGCGGAACGACCAGCAGATGGCAAGCCGCACCATTGCGGACAAGGCTGCAGCACTGGACACCTTGAGCCAGTTCTTTGGGCTGACACGGGGTGTGAAGGTGAGCCGGACAGCCATTGAAGGACTGGCCAGCCGCTGGGCAAAGGCGAACGGCAGTAAGGCGGACCGGGCCAAGCTTGCGAGGGAGACCGAGGTACTGGTGGACTACCTGAAAGCCGACGGTGCGGACATGGAAAAAGCCAATGCGCTGGCCGAAACGCTGGCGGGAGAAATTCTGGACGGGGCAGTTTACCGCAACAGTGAGCTGTGGGACGAATACCCGGAACTGCACAAGCTGGAATATACCGTGAACAGAAGCGGACAGGCAAAGGCAGAACTGGTGAAAGCATACGGCAGCTGGAGTGAAGCAGTGGCCGAAGCGCGCAGGCACGGCGTGACCTTGCGGCAGGCCGAAAGCGTGCGGGACGGCAACCCGGCACAGCAGTACGAAAGCGTGATCAACGACAACCGCGCTGTGGACGGCACCAGCGACGGTGCAAAGGCATTGTGGAAAGCTGCAGCGCAGCAGGCGGGTGTGGATGGTGCAATGAGCATGGAAAGCACCGAGTGGCTGAATGTGCTGATGAACCTGCACGATGCCATCAAGCCTGCGACTATGAGCCGGTTTGCAGACGATGCAGAGTATGAGGATGCAAAGATCGAACTGGCGGGCCGGATCATCGGTGACATTATGGCGACACCGGAGATGACTGACGCGCAGGCTATCTTTGAGGGCATCCAGCGACACAATATGGATGTGGCAAGAGCCGCAGCAGGCAGCAAAGAACGTGCTGCAGAGGTGGAAAAGGAACTGCGCGGCGTACAGAAAGCACAGCAGCGGGAGTTTGGCCGCAGAATGCAGGAAAACCGGCGCACTGCAAACCAGAACGCCGAAGTACAGCAGATGACCGAACTGCAGCGGCAGAACGCAAGAGCGGAAAAGCTGCTGGACCAGAACCTTGAAACCTTTGGTGTGGATGTTTCCAATGTGGGCAACCTGAACGAAAAGCTGACAGTGCTGCGGGAAAGCTATGAGCGGGAAATGAAGCAGGAAGTGAAACGCCTGAAGGCCGAGCGGCAGGAAATGCTGGATGAAGCAAAGCTGTGGTATCGGGAACGCATGGGAGAACTGCGGGAGGAAAATGCAGATCTGAGTATGCGGCTACGGGAAGAGCAGCGGCGCGCGGACAAGGCGGAATACAGCCTGATCGTGCAGGAAAATGAGATCATGGAATGGGAGGCGGATAACGAACGTAAGCGGGCCGCATGGGAGCAGAAACAGGCGCAGCGGAATGCCCTTGCCATTGAAACAGCCCGACAGCAGCGGGACGAAGATATTGCCGTTGCGAAGGCAGTAGCGGAAAAGCGAGTGCAACGGGCGCGGGATGCACGGAAGATGGATGAGCTGAAACGCAGCATCCGGCAGAACGCGGCACAGCTGAACCAGATGCTGCTGCGGCCCAGCAAGGACAAGTATGTACAGCCGGGGCTGATCGATGCGGCAGCACAGGCGGCAAAGCTGGCGGACATGACCATTCTGAACGAACGGGCCGTGAACCAGCTGACGAGGCTGCAGGACCGGATCCGGCAGAGTGCGGGCAGCGAGAACAGCCCCAACGCCATGACCGAAGAATGGAAGCAGACCGGCGTGGATACCCTGATACAGACACTGCGGGACGACCTGCAGACGACAAAGGACGCAAAGCTGACCAAACTGCACGAGCAGCTGGCCGAGGCAGAAGTTTTACCGGACAGCGAGAAAGCATGGGCACTGCAGGAACGGCTGCGCAAACGTATCAAGGAGACGGAGAACCGCACCTATCTGCCCATGACGGTGGATCAGATGCGGATGCTGAAGGCTATTACCAGCTCGACGCTGCATGTGATCCGCAATGCAAACAAGACGGTGAGTCTTGCAAAGGCTGAAGAAGTGAGCGCAATCGCAGAAGGCGCAGCCAGCGAGGTGAATGCCAGCAAGGGCAACCACCCCGGCGGAAAGCTGGACGGCGTGCACAATCTGCTGACAAAGTATCAGTTGGATATGTTGGGCGCGGAGCGGGTGTTCCGTATGCTGGGCGGCTACGCGAAGAACGGCCAGATGGAAAAGATGGCCCAAATGCTGAACGACGGCCAGTACCGGCAGACGAAGATCACCGTGGAAGGCGAAAAGCTGTTTGCCAACGTGACCGGAAAAGAACACGTGAAGGAAATGCAGAACTTTGCAGGCCCGGGCGCAGACCTTGTGGACGTGGGCCTGACCGATGTGAAGGGAAAGAAAGCCGAACTGACCCATGCACAGCTGTGTAGTTTGTACATGCACCTGCACAACACCGACAGCCTGAACCACCTGATGAACGGCGGACTTGTGATTCCGGATGCAAAGCTGTACAACAAAGGTGACATTGAGCAGGCTTACCAGAAGGGACAGACCGTACATCTGGGAATGCTGACGGATGCGGACGGGACCCCGACAGCGGATAGCATCCTGCAGACGGTGGAAGCGGCCATGACTGACTATGACCGGGCATGGTGCGCGGACATGAAGGAGTTCTTCGACAACTACACCGCGAAACTCATCAACGAGACGAGCCTGCAGCTGGTGGGCTACCAGCGGGCAACCGTGAAAAACTACTACCCCATTGCGGTGGATAAATCGGTGCTGGCAACCCAAATCGACGGCCTGAATCTGGACGCGACCATTGAGGGACGCGGTTTCCTGAAGAACCGCGTGAAGAGCGGACAGCCCATTTTGCTGGAAGAATGCGCAAATGTGGTGCAGCGCAGCCTGCGGGACACGGCGGCGTATGCGGGCCTGGCCGCGCCCATCCGGGACGTGCAGAAGATCCTGAACAGCGGCGTGGAGACGCGGGAAGGGCTTGCAAACCTGAAGAACGGCATCATCAAGGAACAGTGGGGCAAGGATGCGGTGAGCTACATCGATGACCTGCTGACCGACCTGCAGACTACCCAGCGCAAGCGGCCCAGCACCTTTAACAAAGTACTGGGAAACCTGCGCGGGAACTATGCAGGCGCAGTGCTGACGCTGAACCCGGGCGTTGCCATTGCTCAGGCGGCAAGCCTGCCCACAGCAGCGGCCGTACTGGGCGGCGACACCATGGCGGCAGTGGTACCCTTTGTGAAGAACCTTTCGCCCAAAGCGCGGACAGCGCTGGAAACGGAGATCAAAGAGCACGGAGACGTGCTGCTGGACTGGCGCAAGCGCGGCAGCCAGAACGGCGAGCTTGCCAGCATTGGCAAGCAGGAAACATTGGCGGAAAAGGGCATGGACAAGCTGCCAAACTGGCTGACCGGCTGGATCAACGGGATGGACGAAGTGACGGTGGCAGCCCTGTGGGAAGGCAGCAAGCGATACGTGCAGCACCACACGGCCGAGTTTGAAGGCGCGGAGGCGACAGGCAGCCCGGCCTATTGGGAAGCGGTGAACCGCACCTATCAGAAAGTGATCGAGCAGACACAGCCCAACTACACCGTGATGCAGCGGGCGGGCATTCAGCGCAACCCTAACGAACTGCTGAAGCAGCTGACCATGTTCACCACCCAACGTTTCCAGAACTACGGCATTCTGGCGGATGCCATTGGCGATTACAGGGCACAGGCGGAACGCTACCGGCAGAACCAGAGCGATGAAAACAAAGCAGAATTGCAGAGGGCAAAAACACAGCGAAACCGGGCTGTTGTGAGCCAGGCGGCACAGACGGCGGTGTTTGCGATCATGAAGATTGGCGCAGATTTCCTTTTGCACCGGTGGGACCGGGAGCAGGACAAAAACGGCGATGTGACCGTGAAGAGCATGTGGAAACGGTTTGCAAGCCTGTACACAGAAAGTTTTGCGGGAAACTTTTTGTACGGAAGTGAGTTATACAGTCTGATCGACAATGCTGTGAACGGTAAGGATTACGACGTGCTGAGTGCAGCAAGCATCAGCGTGGTGAATGATCTGGCCGGAGATGTGCAGAAGTTTTTTGCGGAGTTCCGGAAAGACACCAGTGAAATGGACGAAGAACAGCTGCAAAAGCACCACAATAAGCTGATGCAGCGCAGCATGACGCTGCTGGAGGACAGCTTTGAAGTGGCGGGTGTACCCTACGGCAATGGACGGAAGATCGTAGAAGCGGTAAAGGGCTACTATGGTGACCTTGAAAATCTTGCGCACGGAGGACAGTTCAGCTTTAATTCTGTGCCGCAAAGCGCCACCGGCCAGTATGACCGGCTGTACAACGCCTATGCTGGCGGCGACAGCGACGAAGCAAAGGCCGCAGTGGAGAAGCTGAACGCCATGGTAGAAGCGGGAACCATTGAGGAAAACAAGATGTACAGCCAGCTGAAGAGCCGCCTTGTAAAGTACGACGCGCGGGTGTGGCAGGCTGCTGAAGAGCAGAATGCAGGAAATGACCAGAAGCGGTACGAGCTGGAAAGAGAGATGATCGAACAGCTGAGCAATGTGCTGGGCCTGCCAAAGGGAAAGCGCGGGGATGTGGTGGACTGCGTGACCGGCGCGGTGAACCAGCTGGCCGAAAAGCAACTGAAGGGCGACAACGCCAGCGTGACAGATGACCTTGTGGAAGCTGTGGACAGTTGGGACGCAGGTGCTGTGCAGGAAGAATATGACAGGCTGGCGAAGGCGGGCAAGAGCGCGACGACACTTAAAAGCAAGATCACTGAGACGGCAAAGCCGGAATACCTTGCGGGCAGTGATGCAGACCGGCAGCAGATGGAAGAAATGCTGTTGGCGCTCAAGGACGCGGACGGCAAAGAGTTGTACACAGAGAAAAACTTTGCCCAGTGGGTGGAGGAGGCCGAAAAGGAAGCAGAGAAGGAACCGGAACCGGACCCGTATGCGGAAGTGAGGTAAGAAAAGAAAAATCCCCCGGCGTGATGATTTCACACCGGGGGATTTGTATATGTGGTTCTTTTGAAATGGAAAAGTTTGAAAAAAGTCCGCAGTGTTATTACGGACTTTTGTGTGATAGGCTGAGAAGGACGGAAGGAGGCAGCGGGATGCGGGTAAAAATTATTCGGAAAAACTTTGGCGGTGTGGAGTTTGGCCCGGAGATGCGGGTGCTGCATCTGGGCGGGCAGAGCAGCGCCAATGTGGAAAGGCTGAAGTTTGAGCTGCCGCAGGAGTGGGCCGGATGTGCCGTGACGCTGCACATCCAGCGGCAGGACGGCACACTGCCGACACCGATCCTGCTGGACGAGGAGCACAGCGCAGCGGTGGGTAAGGAATTTACCGCCAGTCCCTGCGGAAGCTGGATGCTGCTTGCTCTGGGTGAGGACGGATACCGGGCGCTGACCCGACCGGCCCGGTATGACTGTTATGAAACACTGAACACAGACGGCGATGCAGAGATCAGCCCGACGCAGTACGAGCTTTTTGTGGCGCGGGTGCTGAGATATGCGACCGAGGCACAGGAAAGCGCAAAGGAAGCGCGGAACGCGGCCGCAGCAGCAAAGCAGGACGCAGACATTGCAGCGACAGCCGGATTGGACGCGGCAAAGGCGGCAAAAATGGCACAGGAAGCGGCGGGCAGCGCCCAGGGCGATGCGGAGCGGGCGCAGCGGGCTGCAGACCGTGCCGAGAATTTTGCGCCGCCCGAAGATGGCCCGGTGGTAAGTGTGAACGGCAAGGGCGGCAATGTGGTGCTGGGAGCTGAAGATGTGCGCGCTGTGCCGCAAAAGAGCGCCGGATACCTGAAAAAAGCCGCTGCTCAGGGCCGCACGCTGGTGCTGACCCGCGGAGATGGAAGCACGGAGACCCTGCAGCTGCAGGACAGCAACGGCGTGCTGGGCAGCTTTGTATTGGAACTGCAGCCGGAAGGGTGGGTGGATTCCGGCCGGGGAGATCACCCGCTGAAAAACGAGGCGGCACTGGAAATGAGCCGGGAACTGTTTTTGCCCTCCGGCACGGTACTGCCGGAAAGCGGTGACGCAGCCGAAGCAGCGCAGATGGCGTACTTCTGCGAGACACGGGACGGAAGCGTAGTGTTCTATGCGAAAGAAAAGCCGACCAAAAGCATAAAGGTGCAGACGGTGATCTACGGCACAGCGGCGGACATCAGCACGCTGGATCTGGCGACGGACGAAGAGTTTGAAGCCATGATGAAGGAACTGGATGAGAACTGACAGGAGAAAAAAAGATGGCAGACTACAACGAAGACCATGCCGCGAAGCTGAAACACCTGTACAAGGTGGCGGTAAAACAGAACGAAAAAGCCAAAGCCCTTACCCAGAGGGTGGCGGATCTGGAAGCGGCTGGCGGGCAGGCCAACAAGATCGAGAGCATCAAGGTGAACGGCACGGCACAGGCCATTGGCGCAGACAAGAGTGTGAACATTACTGTTCCCACCAAGACCAGCCAGCTGAATAACGACAGCGGCTACCAGACCAGCACGCAGGTGTCGGATACCGTTGCCAAGGCGGTGGCGGCGGCAGACCACCTGAAGCGCAAGGTGGTGGCATCTGCAGCAGCAATCAGCACGAGCGCTGCGGATGCGGCGCAGTACATTTACATGGTGCCCAAGGGCACCGGCAAGGATGCGGATAAGTACGATGAGTACATGGTGATCGACGGTGTACTGGAAAAGGTGGGCGGCTGGGAAGTAGACCTGACCGGCTATGTGAAGAAAGAGACCGGCAAGGGGCTATCTACCAACGACTTTACCACGGAGGAAAAGAACAAGCTGGCAGGCCTTGTGCTGGCGACGGATGAAGAAGTGGATGCCATGCTGAAAGAGATCTACGGAGGAGGCGCGTAATGGGCGTGCTGAGCATTCTGGCGGGACTGCGAAAAACTGCGGTCTGCGTACAGAAAGAGCTGGCAGAGATCGCCACGGCGTGCGCAGATGCGGCAAAGGCTTTGGACGAGGGCAAGGCGGACAGTGTGCCGCTGCATGAGATCACCATACCTTCAGAGGGATGGGAAAAGGACAGCAGCGGAAACTACCGGCTGAATATGGACATTCCCGGACTGACAGACGGGGACACGGTGAATGTGCTCATTGACCCGCACGAGCTGGGCGCAAAGGAAGAAGATCTTGTTGAGACGCAGAGCAGCACGGACACGTTGACGCTGATCGCAAGGGCCGTGCCGACAGCAGCGCTGAAAGCATATTACTACAAAGTGAAAGGAGATATTCTTGTGGCAGTTGGATCTGTGGTATTGCCGGGAAAGAAATACACTCTCCCCGCCGCCACCACCACCACGCTTGGCGGTGTGAAGGTTGGCAGCGGTCTGAAGGTCGCTGCGGACGGAAAGCTGAGCGCCGATGCTCAGAAATACACTCTCACCGCCGCCACCACCACCGCACTGGGCGGCGTGAAGGTTGGCAGCGGTCTGAAGGTCACTGCGGACGGAAAGCTGAGCGCCGATGCTTTAGCGGCGTATCCGGTCGGCAGCATCTACCAGAGCACCAACTCCACCAGCCCTGCCGCCCTGTTTGGCGGCACATGGGAGCAG